>JBDUAM010000309.1:0-29907 GCA_040004655.1 Chthonomonadales bacterium
GACTGACTGCTGAACAGGTTGAATTTACGATGCGAATTGCCATCGCGCAGATCAAGCCGCGAAAAGCTGAATACCGGGCAAACCTGGCCCGACTGGGGGAGACATTCCTTCAGATAAACAAGCTTGAACCGCGGCCAAATGTGCTTGTTCTCCCCGAAACGGCGCTTACCGGCTATTTTCTGGAAGGCGGCGTGCGAGACGTTGCCCTCTCACGAGAAGGTCTCTTTGATGATCTGAGTGCACTCTACGCCGAAACTTGTGGATCGTCAGCTCCCGTCCTCGATATTCTTCTGGGCTTTTATGAATTGTGCGACGGAAAGTACTACAATTCCGCACTCTATGCCTCGATGGGTGGGGATTCACCCGGTATCATACATGTGCATCGCAAGTTTTTTCTGCCGACGTACGGAGTTTTTGACGAGAAGAGATTTGTCGCGCGCGGGCGTTCCATCGACGCCTTCCATACTGACCCTGGTCGCTCTTCTGTGCTTATCTGCGAAGACGTATGGCACTCCGTTTCGGCTACTCTTTCCGCACTCAAAGGCGCCCAGATCATTTACGTCATCAGCGCCTCTCCGGGTCGCGATTTTCATGGCCAATCCACTGGTAACCTCGATCGATGGGATACCCTGCTTCCTGGCATTGCGGAAGAGCACTGCGTCTTTGTGGTCTATGCCGGACTTGTTGGGTTTGAAGGCGGCAAAGGATTCACTGGCACCAGTCAGGTAGTCGACCCATGGGGCAAAGTTCTTGTAAAGGGGCCGCTGCTCGACGAGTGCCTGCTGGTTGCGGATATCGACCTGGATGATGTCGCGGCAGCGCGAGCGGGATCGCCCTATCTGGCTGATCTTGAATCAACCCTCACGGATATAGCATATCAGTTTGATGGGGTCGCGAGAAATCTGGCCCATATGCCACCGCTGGAGCCGGAATGAACGCAGAGTTGAACGTTAGATTCTCTCCGCCGGTCGATCCGAAGAGTGACGAAAACCTGAGTATCAACGCTCCATTGCTGGAAAAGTGGTTGATTGCGTTTTTGCGAGATGAAATCCAGCGTCGACGTGGATTCCAACGAGCAGTGGTAGGGCTGTCGGGCGGCGTTGATTCCAGCGTGACGGCCTATCTCTGCGCAAAGGCTCTTGGACCAGAGAACATCTTCGGAATCCGAATGCCATATTCTGCCAGCAGCACGGATAGTCTCGACCATGCCCAGATTGTTGCCGATGACTTAAAGATCAACGTGTCGACCATTGAAATTACGGCTGCCGTAGATGGCTACGTTCAGTTTGAACCAGATGCCGATAGTCGACGCCGAGGCAATGTGATGGCCAGGCAGCGCATGATTATCCTGTTTGACCAATCGGCAAAGGTGAACGGATTGCCTGTCGGAACAGGGAATAAGACAGAACGCCTGTTTGGGTATTTCACATGGCACGCGGACGATTCGCCGCCGGTGAATCCGCTGGGTGATCTTTACAAGACACAGGTCTGGGCGCTGGCGCGCCAGCTTGGTGTGCCGGATGTGATCATCAACAAGCCTGCTTCTGCAGACCTGATCGTTGGTCAGACGGATGAAGGCGATTTCGGAATATCGTATCCTCGTGCCGACCGAATTCTTTACTACTTGCTAAAGGGTTACCGGGCGGACCGACTGTTGCGAATGGGATTCCCTGAATCGGAAGTGAAGATCGTCCTGGGTCGACTGAATTCCACGCATTGGAAGCGACATCTGCCAACCACAGCAATGCTCTCTTCGACCTCGATCAACGATTACTACCTGCGACCCGTCGATTACTAACCAGAAATTGTGGCGGTGACGCCTCTCGTTCACGAAGGGATGAAGATGTCTCGAACTGGTTTCTTGACCATTAGCCTCGTCCTTTCAGGGCTAGCTTTGATGACTGCTTCGTGCTTTCGCGCTCAAAAACCTTCGGCAACACCCGGCATCATTCAGGAAATTCCTCAGTCTACGATAATTCCGGTCGTAGACGTGCGTAAAGTCTATCGGGCGTTATACCCGGAGGAAGCAGTTCACTATGTAGGCGACGAGACTTGCGTCAATTGCCACGGAAAAGAGTGTGGCGAATACTCCCATTCCCGCCACGCCAGGACGCTTCGAGCCGTTACAACTGCCGAACATGCGGCAATCCACAAGATCAAGACGGACATCGTAGATCCCAATCTGAAATTTCACTACGGCGTGGATGTCAAAGACGGCAAGTGCGTGCAGACAGGCACGAAATCGGGAGCCCCCCGCCAGATGACTGCGGATTACGTAATGGGTAGCGGCAAGAACGCAGAGACTTTTTTCAGCATCACGGATGGAAATACATGGGTCGACCTTCGTCTAAGTTATTACACTTCTATCAAGAAATGGGACTTCACGCCGGGGCAGGGGTTGGACGACCGCACGTTCCTTCGCGCCGCCGGAGTAGATCAACACGGCGATCAACTGGAAAACTGCCTCTCATGCCATTCGACTTACTCCCTCAGAACGGAAAAGGGGATTGATCCTAAGCTGTCCAGATTCGGAATTGGCTGCGAACGTTGCCACGGTCCCGCAAAGGAGCATGTGGAGTCGGCGATGAAATCAGGGCCGAATGCGTTGGAGTCGCTCATTCATCTCGAGAACTTGAAGACCGCTACTCCTGCCAGGATTACGGAAATCTGCGGGTCGTGCCATCGGACATCGAAGAATGCCCCCATGAACGATCCGAAGACGATCAACGGATTGGCAAGATTTGAGGGGCCCGCGTTAGATCAGAGCGCCTGTTTCCAAAAGAGCGGTAAGCTCTCTTGTGTCACCTGTCACGCACCACACGCCGATGCGGAAACCAATCCTATAAAGAATGATAAAATCTGCCTGTCCTGCCACCAGTCGGCGCCATCATCTACTCCGCTTTTTCAGGCAAAAACCGCATGCAAAGTGAACCAAAAATCAGATTGCAGCAAGTGCCACATGCCCGCTCAGACAATCGCGACCATTCCCCACACAAAATATCGTAATCATTTCATAAAAATTTGGAACCAGTAGAAGGAATCTACGTAAACACGGTGAATATCTTATATTAAGGTACGTTAAGGTCCGACGTGGGATTAGTGGCCTTTGGCCACCATCTTTTGTATCGATCTGAAAACATGCCTCAATGGCGAATATTACCAGCTAGCGTCAATGAAGTCGCCAGTCGCATTGCCATTATCATCCATGTCCTTTTTTCTCGAAGTAGAGGAGTAAGAAAATGAGTCGAACCGCAACAACAAAACGAGGATTCACTCTTATTGAATTGCTCGTTGTTATCGCGATTATCGCGATCCTCGCCGCAATCCTTTTCCCGGTATTTGCGCAGGCCCGAAATGCTGCACGCAAAGCCACCTGTATTTCCAACCTAAAGCAGCTTGCGCTTGGGCAGTTGATGTACATTCAGGACTATGATGAGAAGTTGACCTTCTGGGCAACGGACGGTCCGAATGACTCATGGGCACAGTCTCAGGGTACCGGCTGGTGGATGAATCAGATTTATCCATACATCAAGAGCACAGGCGTATATGCCTGCCCGAACGACACACGATCCTTTGACATCAGCGGTAACAACTGCGACGCTTGTTCATGGGGCTACTCTAAAATTCCCGGGCAGAACACCAAGTACTACATGTGCTCCTACGGAATGAGCGAATGGCTTCATCAGAAAAATAATGCATACAACAAGGTGGCAGCTATTCCGTTACCATCAAGCACCGCAATGTTCGCTGATTCCGTTGGCCCCCTCTTCAACGACTGGGACTCCTGTGGCGGTCAGTGGCCCTTCGGATTCACCCGCGTTTGGTATGCAAACAACGGCGCCTGGGGTTCCTGGGGCAACGAGCAGAACTACGAAGCCAACAAAAAGTATGCGCGACATGGTGACGGCAACGTCATCGCATATGTTGATGGTCATGCTGGCTACCTACCAAACCGAGCATGGAAAATGGAACAAGTCAGCGGCAGCGTATGCCCGCATGATAACGCCCATGAAAAACCGGTTGTAAACCCGGCCCAGATTCCCTACTAAACGGCAGGGATAGAAAGGCAAACACATGCAGTCTAAAGCTACAGTTCCGATTATTATCGTCGCTGTGGTTGCGGTGATAGCTCTTGTTGTCTTTATGGGCAAGACGTTCCTCGCTCCGCCAGCAGCTGGTCATTCGCCTCCTCCACCGTGGATTGATCCGGTAACGAACAAGCCAAAGGTGGGTACCCAGTCAACGACTGGTGATGTGCCAAACAGGGGTAGCAGTCCAACTACCGCCCCTAATGGCGCTCCGAGATAGAGCAAGCCGTTTCAAATGCAATAGCTCAAGAGAGGCGCTGATTGTCAGCGCCTCTCTTCTTCTGTGTAGAGGAAGTTGACGTAAATCATGTCGAAGAAGAACCCCTCGAATCCCCTGGAACCACCAAAAAAGAAGTCCTATGTCCCACATCTCTCACTCCTTCTTATTGTGGCGGTAATTGGCGGACTGGCTCTGCGCCGAGAGGATATTTCCAACTGGATGGTGAGTCGTCAGTCGACGGGCGAATTAAAGGTTGCCGCCGAACTGAACGATTCCAGCGCCGGTACCAGATATGAATACGCATTGCGACTATGGAAATCGGGTCAGGGAGCGGAAGCGCAGGAGATGCTCGTTCGTGCAAACAACTCGTTAGCGTCAGACGACAATTCTAAGCTCGCTGCGAAAATTTGGGCTCTCCATGGTTACCTGCTTGCACGCGAGGGCCGAATTGCGGAGGCGAGTCCGTTCCTTGAAAAAGCCAACAAGATTAATGATGATGACACCAACGTCCACCTCGGACTCGGCATTGTGCTGGAACAACGTAAAATGTCGGATTATGCGGAAACCCAATATAAACTCGCCACGAACCTCGACCCAAATAACGTAGAAGCATGGTACAGACTCGGCCATTTATACGTGACCGATTCCAAGTCCACACAGGCGCTAGAACCTTTGCAGAAGGCCATTCAACTCGCCCCGGGTGATGCCGCCAGTCATGCAGAACTTGGCGAAGCCTACGCCCGGCAGAGCAAATTTGACCTTGCCCTACCAGAATTTCAGAAGGCTGTTGACCTGGAACCGGCAAATGGCGATTATCGGGTAATGCTCGCTTCAAGCTCAGCAATGTCGGCTCGATCTCGCGACGAGTACACAAAGGCGCAAACGCTTCTTTCAAAAGTTGCGCTTGATCGACCAGAAGACGAAGGAATTCACTTTACGCTTGGCGGGCTCCACCTTCGATTTGGCAACGTGGAAGAGGCGCGAAAGCAGATGGAACTCTGCGTAACACTCTCTCCGAAGCATGCAGAGGGCTGGTACAACCTCGCAATGGCAGAGCGTCGGGCTGGAAACAACTCGGCCAGCGACAAAGCCATGAAGGTTTTTCAGAAGCTAAGTGACGATCATAACAGAATAATTGGTGCAGAGAAGAAAGTATCAGCCGCGCCGCGAGATGCATCCTTTCGCGCGCAGCTTGCCGAAGCATATTTGAATTCGGAGAATTATGTTGGCGCCTACTGGCAGTATTGGACGGCAGCCAAACTGGATGCAACGATGCCGAAATACAAAGAAATGGCTGCAACCATGAACAAAAAACTCGGAGCAATGGGAATTCGGTCGGATAGTGTCGACTTCAAGCCGGGTTCCAACAACGTCCCGGGTCCACCACCGCCAGAAGACCTGATTCCACGTAAGTCTGACGCGAAAGCGCCACAATAATCGGATGGAAGTCTCGGTAAGATGAACAAAAAGTTAGCCGTAACCGTTTATGCCATTTGCGCCCTGTCCGCTCCTGTGGCTCTCTTTCTTGCGTCTGGGTGTGGCCCGAAATCAGAGGCCGCAAAGACGCCAATTGCGGTCACTCCTGCCGTCGCAAAGGTTGAATTTGTGGGTAACGATGCGTGCAAAGAGTGCCACGGCAAAGCATGCGACATGCACCAGAAGTCTAACCACAATTTCACGATGAATGTTGCCGACCGCAAGACTCTGGAAAAATTATTCCCGAAATCAGGACCCATTCGAAAAACGCCGTATTCCGTGAAGGAAGACCCGGAGCACATTGTCTTCACCAGAACAGGCCAGCAACCGGCCAATATCACGGCTGATTATGTCCTAGGATCCGGCCATGCGGGAATGACCAGTTTCGCTATCACGAAGCCAGATCACATCACAGAATTCCGGATGAGCTACTTCCCTCGCACGGGGCAGTGGTATGTCACGCCCGGGCAAGAGGCAGTCGGTAACGACGATCTCGGCATGGAGCACGACACGTCCCTCAGCCGAAAGTGCATCCTCTGCCACGCAACCAACCTGCCGGATAACTCCCTTAAAGCCGAACCGAAATTCTTCGGCGTGGGATGCGAATCGTGCCACGGACCCGGTTCCGCGCACATTGAAGCCGCCAAGACAAAGGGTGCAACGGACCTGAAGGTGGAAAAGCTGCACGGACTTAGTGGCGACAAGATGAACGATCTCTGCGGAAAGTGCCACCGCAAAGCAGCAGACGTCTCGATTACGGGTCCAGATTCCACGGCGACGCACCGGTTCCAGCCATTCGGATTGCAACAGAGCCCATGCTTTGAGAAGAGCCACGGAAAGCTAACGTGCATCACTTGCCATGACCCGCATACAAATGCGGAGAAGAATCCGAAATTCTACGAATCGATCTGCCTCTCGTGCCACAAGCCTGCTGGATCAATTGCTCTCGATCCTATCGCAGTGAAACGAGTCGACCCGGTGATTTCTAAAATCTGCCCCGTTAACTCTAAAGATAAGTGCGTTACGTGCCACATGCCTAAACGTAAGGTTTTCCCATTTTCGCCGGTGCCGATGGAGATGAACGACCACTTAATCTGGTCTTACGGGAAGAAGAAGCACGCATGATGCTGGGTAATTTAGTGGCTCGACGAATGTATTTTAGCCTCGCTGGTTTAGCAATCGTCTTAAGTGGATCGGGATGTTTCAACTCCAATGTCGCACCGCAAGCCGCCCCCTCGCCGCCAGTCACGAACAGTAGTTTCACCGGTCCGTTCGTATTTGAAGACATCTCCAAAACTACCGGAATTCAGTTCGAGATCAAGCACACGAAGTCTCCGTTGAACATTCTCGATACGATCGGCCACGGTGTAGGCATCGTCGATTTTGACGGCGATGGTCTGATGGACATCATTCTCCTCGGTCCAGACAAAGTAAAGCTATTTAAGAACCTCGGCAACCACAAATTTCAGGATGTGACCGACCAGAGTGGCTTCAAACAAAAGGGCTACTGGTGCGGAATTGCGATAGGGGATTATGACAATTGTGGTCGACCAGATGTCTTCATCTGCGGATATGACTGCTCCGCTCTTTACCATAACGAGGGCGGCGGGAGGTTTACAGATGTGACTGCGGGATCGGGACTGGAAGTAAAGCCATCGCCCCCCGCAGCATTCCCGGAATGGCGAAGCAGCGCCGGATTTATGGATATTGATGGCGACGGGAAGCTTGATCTCTATGTCTGCAGATACTCAGAATTCGGACCATCCGTCCCGCAACTCTGCGGCGATTCCACGAAGCCAGAAAAGTACTCCTGCGGACCTGACGCCTACCATCCACAGAAGGGAATACTCTTCAAGGGCTTCGGTGGCGGTAAATTCAAGGATGTGACCAAAGAATCCGGGATGGATCAGGTTCACGGTCGAGCGTTGGGCGTGGCCTTTTTCGATTATGACGGGGATGGCAAGGTCGATATCGTTGTCGCAAACGACGAGCAGCCAGGCGACTTGATGCGCCACAAGGGTGGCATGAAGTTTGAGAATATGGGCACAATCTCTGGAACAGCCCTGAATACTCTCGGGCACGTGCATGGTGGCATGGGGATCGACACCGGGGACTACAACAACGACGGCAAGATGGATATGTTCGTCACCACCTACCAGAACGAAGCGAAGTCGCTCTACATGAACCTCGGCGGCGGCGTGTTTCAGGACAAGGCGCTGGATGCCGGTCTCGCCGAAAAGATGGACCACTGGGTCGGTTTTGGAGTGAAGTTCCTCGATTATGACCGCGACGGGCAGCTCGATCTTGCCGTCACCAGCGGGCACGTTCTTGATAATACAGCTCGAGTTGAGCCGGGAACGATATACCGACAGCCGTTGCAGTTATTTCATCTTGAAAATGGCGTCTACCACGAGACCACGGCCCAAATGGTTCAAGGCGCCCCACGGCAACTTGTGGGACGTGGGCTGGCGACTGTCGACCTCAACAACCGGGGTTGGTTAGATGTAATCGTGACGGACCACGAAGGGCCAACGCTCTTTCTGAAGAACGCGGGGCTTGACAAGAACCACTTTATCAACCTTCAATTTGTCGGCACGAAGTCAAATCGAGACGGCTTCGGAACAATGGTCAAGCTCACGTCGGGAGGCAGATCCCAGTGGAAGATGGTCTCGAACGCAGGTAGTTACGTCACCGCCAGCGACCCTCGACTCTTCTTCGGCGTTGGCGCATCCGATGTTGCTGAGTCAGTCGAGATAGCCTGGCCGAGCGGAGCAATCCAGATTTTGAGAAACCTGAAGGCCGACCACTTCTACCGGATTACAGAAGGTGAGTTAAATCCAAAGCAGATCAAATAGAAGGTTCATCCAGAGCGGGTTTGATGATGAGACCTTCTACAATCAATTCATACGTATTATCACTCTTCTTTTTGTAAATCATCTGCGTTCCATTGACAGGGTCGATTATCATCGTTCCTAGATCCAATTGCGCCAACGAATCGGGTAATTGATCATGATCCCACTTCCACTTGCGAATGGCGGCATGTACGCCCAACTCCTGTACCTTTGCACGATCCATTGCAAACTTCGAGAACGATTGGTCCAGAACGCTGAGAGAATCGAGAGCGGCAACCAGCTCCATTCCGGCACCCTTTGCCTCTAAAGCCGGAAGGGGTTGTCGACCGACGTATGGCTTTGAAAGATGTTCCATGATCTGAGCGGACCGCATGGTGGCATATTCTCTCGCCTTATCAGCATCGGCCTTGGGGTATGCCTTAATGATCGTCTCAAGTTCCTTCATAAATCCTTCGCGTTCCACTGCAAATGCTTTTAGGGAAGGATCGGGAGCGGACAACCAGTCCTTTGCTACGGCCATCAACCGTTTGCAGTCGAACTCAGACATCTGGTCCATGTGCTGGACGATGGATTTCAACGTTATGGCGTCAATCGCGATCCCGACAAGGCCGCCGATCAATCGATCGGTCTGTACCGTCAGGCTGAGTTCGAGCATGCCAACCACGTCGTCGATGGCCAGATTGGTCCTGCCATCGGCAAGTAGAACGTAGGAATCGACAGTCATCAGCCGCGCCATTCGGCGGAGGTAAGCGTATCCCTGGAAGGCATTCTCGTCCGCCGGCTTCGGCATGACCAACTTCTTCCGAAGCCCGCTGCGATAGAGAGTGATTGCCCGGGAAACCCTGGCGTCACTAAGAATCGTGCGTTTCTCAAAAAGGGTCGGCTTCGTTGGCATCAATTCAAAGTCTTTCATCGCCTGACTTGAAGCCAATAAATCCCCGGCCATGATGATCTCTTCCAACCCATTCTTGCCGGTTGGCTGTGGGAACAATTTTGGAAACAGAGGTTCTAGTGGGGTTTGGGCGCAAGAAGCAACAGAGTAAAACAAAAGTGCCAGCATTGGCGCAAAAATTGGGAATTTCATCAATTGGTTCCTTTCACCTGATACCTACTCAAAATAATCGTAGCCGACGCAAACCTGGCTGCAATCAAATAGTCGGATCGTCCAGCACTGGTTTCCTGATTAACCCTTCCACAATCAATTCGTACGTGTTTTCGCTCTTCTTTTTGTAGATCATCCTTTGGTCGGTGAAAGGGTCGATGATCATGTTCCCTAGACTTAATTGTGTGAGGGATTCAGGCAATTGATCGTGATCCCATTTCCATTTATGAATGGCGGCATGCACGCCCAGCTCCTGCACCCTTGCTCGATCCTTGGCGAATGTTAAGAACGATCGCTCCAGAGCGTTGAGAGAATCGAGCGCGGCAACTAATTCTGGACCCACTCCTATCGGTTCCCGTGGAGGAAGGGGCTGGCGTTCACTGAATGGTTTCTTAATGTGTTCGGCAATCTGCGCAACGCGATTATTTGCCCACTCTCGTGCCTGTTCCGCATCCGCTTTTGGAATCGATTCAAGGAGTGGTTCCAACTCACCCATAAAGTCTTCGCGACCCATAGCAAAGGCCTTAGCGGAAGAGTCAGGAGCAGAAAGCCATTCCTTTGATATGGACATCAGTCGCTTGGAATCGGGCTCCGACATCTGGTCCATATGTTGGACAATAGATCTCAGAGTATAAGCATCCATCAAGGCACCGGAAAGCCCTCCCATCAGCCGATCTGACTGTACGATGCGGCTAAGTTCGAGCACGCCTTCCATGTCGTCGATAGCAAGACTAGTCTTTCCGTCGGCAAGTAAAACGTAAGAGTCCTCCGTCAGAAGCCATGCAATTCGACGCAGGTAGCCATGTCCTGCAAACTTGCTCAATTCATCCGCCTTTGGCATTTCGAGTCGCTTGCGAAGCCCGCTGCGATAGAGTTTGATCGCCCTGGAAACCATGGCATTGCTAACTATCGTACGTTTCTCCACAAGATTCGGCTTATTGGGCAATAATTCGAAATCCTTCAACGCCTGACTCGAAGCGAGCAGATCGCCGGCCATGATGATTTCTTCCAGCCCATTCTTGCCCGTAGGCTGTGGGAACACCTTTGGAAACAGAGGTTCAGTTGGGGCCTGTGCGAGAGACGCAACAGAGAATAACAATAGGGTCAGCATTGGCGCAAAAAATTGGAATTTCATCAATCCGCTCCTTTCCCATGGTACCGACTCTTGTAGAGATTAATACCACTATTTGAGATTAATCCGTCCACTGTGGCGCAGATTTGTGCAAACTCAGGTAGAGTTTTTTCAAGTCAAAGGGAGAGACAAATGAATGTACTCGGAATTGCAATTCTCGTTTTGGGAGGGATGACCATGGCAGCTCAGCAACGACCTCCGGCAATTACGGATGAGGCCAAAGTCCCTGTCTACACTCTGCCTGATCCCCTGCGCTGCGCTGACGGGACGGTTGTCACCGATCGTGAGACCTGGCGCACAAAACGTCGACCCGAACTCCTTAAGCTCTTTGAACAGGAAGAATACGGCAAAGCGTTGCTGGGTCGACCAAAAGCGATGAAGTTCGTAATCCGAGACGAGAAGCATGATGCCCGAGGCGGACGTGCAACGCGATTTCGAGTGGGAATTCTCTTTGAGGGAACCGAATCGGGTCGACAGATGGAACTTCTAGTTTATCTGCCGAATAAAGTCAAAAAAGCGCCCGTCTTTCTTGGTTTGAATTTTGATGGCAATTACGCCTGCACGGATGACGCAGATATCCCTGTACCAACCCATTGGGTGAATGGCATTTTTAAGAACAAACCCACGAACAACAAGCCGCCGGCAGAAGCGCGAGGCATTCACAAAGAGCTCTGGCAGATCGATATGGCGCTTGATAACGGGTTCGGCGTCGCGATGGTCGCCTACGGCGAGATCGAGCCAGATGCCAACGATAGCTGGAAGGTGGGTCCCCGCGGCCTCGCAAAAGAACCGGGCAAAGGCGATTGGGGACAGCTCGCCACCTATGCATGGGCACTGCGGCGGGCAATGGACTACTTGCAAACAAACCCTCGTGTCGACTCAAAGCGGGTGGCGTTGACCGGGTTCAGTCGATTGGGCAAAGCAGCTCTCTGGGCATGTGCGCAAGATGAGCGCTTCGCGCTGGTTGTCTCAAACGAATCTGGAGCGGGTGGCGCAGCTTTACACAAGCGCATCTTTGGCGAGACAACCGCCGATCTGAACCGGGTTTTCGCCAGATGGTTCTGCGGAAACTTCGTAAAATACGCTGGCAACGAGGCCGACATGCCTTACGATCAACACGAACTAATTGCCCTGATCGCGCCTCGACCCGTGCTCATCATCAGCGCGGACAAAGATCTCTGGTCAGACCCCAAAGGCGAGTTTCTCTCCGGCGTTGGCGCCGACCGTGTCTATCGGTTGGTGTCGGGTGAGGGTATATCCCAAAAGGAGTGGCCGGCCGCGCAGAAGCTGATCGAAAGTCGAATTGGTTACTACCTGCGACCCGGTCCGCACGATGTCACTGCCGAAGATTGGCGCGCGATGATCACGTATGCTCAGAAATACTTGAAGTCCAAACGGTAATATCTAGCGGCTTGTCCCAATGTAAATCTATTGATATTGACAAATCCGTTAACTTGCAGGATAATAAGTGGGCAAGTGGGCAAGTGGGCAAGTGGGCAAGGAGCCAAATATGGCAATAATATTGGATAATCAGTTCAAGGATACTAAATTTGGGGCGAAGAAGGATGGAAGGGGGAGAATAGCCCTCGGTCCCGAAGTTGAGCATTCTATGTTCAGCGTGAGCCAGAATCAGCACGGACAGATACTGCTGACGCCGGTCGAGCAAGTTCCCTCGCACGAAATGTGGCTCTTAAAGAATCCTGAGGCAATGGAATCCATAAAGCGTGGTATAGAGGATGCCAAAAACGGTCGTATTCACGACATGGGTTCTTTTGCCCAGTTTGCTGACCTTGAAATTGATGATGACTAATGGTCCGCACGATTAACCTGACGGACGAGGCGCAAGGTCAATATTATCAAATAGAAAGAAGCAATCCGAAGAAGCTCAAAAAAGTCCAGAAGACGCTCGGACTGATGGAAACCGACATAAGACATCCGGGCCATCAGACTCATGAATATAGCTCGTTGACTGGGCCAAACGGTGAAAAAGTGTTCGAAGCTTATGTGGAAAATCGAACACCTGGCGCATATAGGGTTTTCTGGTACTACGGTCCAGGGTCCGCCGAAATCACTATTTTGTCTATCACCTCTCATCCATAGTAATTGAACGTGCGATGTACACTTCTAACTTTCAAGGCTAGATTTCCGTGGCGATTTTCTCAATCCGCCTCAAGCGAGTTTCGGCTGCTTTTGCTTCTGTGACCTGACGCACATACTCTTTCTTCCTTGAAGGAGCGAGCTTCTCAAAGGCTACTGATTTACCTGCGGTATTTAACGCCAGTGCGAGATCATCCGGGATTTCTACGGTTCGAGGCTTTTCGTCTAATGAGAGCGTAACTGTAATAGAATCACCGGCGCCAATTCCGGATTTGGAGCGATGTTCAGAACTGAACGGGATCATAAACGCTCCGCCCATCACGGCGACGGTGCTTCGGTATTCATATCCATTTACACTCACCACAACGGGCGGTTTCTTACCCGAACCAAGCTGTTCAATGATCTCCGACGGAACCTTAATTCCGGTAGGACCGGTTGCTGTTCCGGAAAGATTAGTCCTGAATTCTTGAGCCAAAAGCTGATCTCCAATCCTATAGGTTCCCTTGATTAATTCCCCTTTTGAACTTCTGCAATTGCCCGATGGAACGTCTCGTAATCCCGCTCACCCTCCCAATGTCTGCGAATTCGACCCTCTCCATCAATCAATAAAGAGACCGGAACTTCGTCTATATGGCCGAAAGCATCCGTTACGGCATCGGTCGCCTCTGCCTGCCGGTAAAGCATTCCGTGGTCCAGGCACCACTTCTTGAGCCCGGCGGGTCCATTTTTCTCGCTCAACGCAATACCGATCATGTCAAAACCCTTGTCACGGTTTTCCAGGTAGATTCGAGCAAGATATGGAACTTCTGCCTGGCAGGGTGGGCACCAGGTTCCCCAGAAGTTGACAAACGTGAGCTTGCCTTTCTGGTCTCCCGAGCTAATGTAGTTCCCGTCTACGTCCTTCAATCTGTATTCGGGAGCAGGGTCTGTTCGCGTCGGGTTGATATTCCGGATGCTTGCTATTAAGGCATCTACCGGGAATGAGATCTTCTCTTTGTCCCACCATTCTTTCCACGTTTGAATAACCTTCTTGCGCTCTTCCCCGCCAACGCCCTTGCGCATCACCCAGGGTTTGTCATACAATTTATGAAGAAATCCTGCGGTTATGGAGGGTAGGGTGGGTTCCGGGTCATCAAGCAGGGCAATTAGCTGAAACGTGGCCCGTTTCGCCTCCGTCATGTGTTTTCTGCCGTAGACGATAAGCTGCATAACGGCCGCCTGACGAACCCATGTGTCTTCATCTTGCATCGCTGCGATACACAGGCGGAATCCGCGTTCTGGATCGATTGTAAACAGCGTCTCAACAGCCCGTGTTCGCACGGTAGACGCGGAATCTTTGAACGCATTTTCAACAACGTCTGCGACTGCCGTATTCTTAAATTCCGCAAGAGAATCGACGGCGGCGAAGCGGATACCGGGGCTAGGATCATTGACCGCCTCAAGCAACAGTTTTAACTTTTCAGCTTTAGGTGTATTATCAAGTTGATGTGAAAGCTTGACCGTTCCTTCCTCCACGCCGGTCTGGATGTTGTTGCGCTGAGACATCATTTGACGGCCCCTGATTAATAGGGCTCCAACAATAACAATGGCCACCGTAATGCCGAATCCTAATCGAGACTTTTTTGTCATTCCCGCTGGTTTATGGGGCGTCGAGTCGTTACCAGTATCCATATATCGTCTCCGTAGTTCTAAATTTTGCCCAATAACCTGTGCTCTAAGGAAGGAAGCAACTCAAAAGTTCTAGAACAATTGCGTACCTGTTTTGTGATCTCGATCGCAGTTTGATGCACAAGGAGATGCACCCATGATTAGATATACAGCACTGTTCTCCCTCTTTCTACATTTTGTCGCAATTCAGACGAGTTCTGCCCAACAGGTCGTAAATCTCTATCCAAATGGTCACCCGACGCTGCAAGGCAAGGGCGAGACAGAGATCATTCTTCCAGCAAATCGACAGCCCGGTGGACGGATTTCGAGCATCAAGAATGTTCACGTTCCATCCATTGAAGTCCGAATGCCGCCCGAGGGCAAGTCGAACGGATGTGCCATCATTGTCGCTCCTGGCGGGGGGCATTCCCAACTCGTATGGGGATCGGAAGGCACCGATATTGCAGAATGGCTAAACGCTCAGGGGATTACTGCTTTCATTCTCAAATATCGGCTTGAGCAGACGCCGAACTTCCAATACACGGTAGAGGGCGAAGCGCTTCAAGATACCCAGCGGGCGATAAGAATGGTGCGAATGCGGGCCGGTGAGTGGAAGATCGACCCCGCGCGAGTTGGAGTTTTGGGGTTTAGCGCGGGTGGTGCCCTCGGGGCATTAGCGGACATTCGATTTGACAGTGGTAAGCCCGATTCAACGGACGCAGTGGAGAAAGTCAGCTGCAGACCAGACTTTATCGCGCTCGTCTACCCGGGCTGGAAGCCGATGGATATCACGGCTCGTGCCGACTCCGCACCGGCCTTTCTTACCAGCGCCGGACTCGACGACGCATTTCACGCCCGTCAGACCGTCGAGTTTCACAACGAGCTCTTCAAAAAGGGTGTGCAATCCGAGCTCCATATTTATGCCCACGGTGGACATGGTGGTGCAATTAGTGCGCGCAAGGGTATTCCGTTTGGCACCTGGCATATCAGATTCCTCGAGTGGCTCACAGACCTGGGGATGACAAAGCAACAGTAATCTCGAATTGGCAGGAATATTCGTCTGATTGCCGGAATTCTTGGACATGAGAATTCACTCGGTCCGCTTCAACTCCTATGACTGAAAATCGCCCGGAATTGGGCCGATATATCTGGATCATTGTTGGGTTGCTGATGCCGGTCGCCCTCCTAAATTACCTCGATCGCCAGATGCTCGCCACCATGAAGGGATTCGTGATGCACGATATCCCCAGCATTCAACGCGATGCCAACTGGGGGTATATGCTCGGCCAATTCAAATGGGTCTACGCCATTCTGAGTCCGGTTGGCGGGTACCTGGCAGACCGCTTTAGTCGACGCTATATGATCTGTGGCAGCCTCTTTGTCTGGTCTGGCATCACGATGGCCACCGGATTTGTCACAACTTACAGCGGACTCCTCTGGACTCGGTCGCTCATGGGTATCAGCGAGGCGTTTTATATGCCTGCGGCCCTGGCGCTGATTGCCAACTACCACACTGGCAAAACCCGATCTCGAGCCGTGAGTTTGCATCAATTGGCCATCTACTCTGGAATTATCATTGGTGGATTTACGGGATATGCCGCCGAAGCCCCTAATATTGGTTGGCGGTTTACGTTTCACCTTGCGGGAATTGTTGGCATGCTCTACGCCGTTCCTCTATTGATGCTTGTTCGCGATCCCAAGAAGCCAATTGTCGATTCGACGGACACCAGGCCAAAACTATCTGTCCCTATTGCTGCCCGCGAACTGTTTACCAATGGATCATTCATATTATTGGCTATCTGCTTCACACTCCCCGCGCTTGCTGGATGGGTGGTGCGCGACTGGATGCCGGTCATTCTCAAAGAGAAATTCAACATCGGGCACGGCATAGCAGGAGTCTCCGCGACGCTTTATGTCAACATCGCCTCTATTGCTGGTGTGCTGATCGGGGGCTGGCTGGCGGATCGATGGGTGCGTAAGAATATTCGGGGCCGAACGTTTGTCAGCGCGCTGGGAATGGCTCTTTTCATTCCCGCCCTCTACGGAGTTGGAAACGCTGGCTCCCTCGTGATTGCTATCTGTTTTCTGGCGATATTCGGACTCGGCTGGGGCGGGTTCGATTGCAACAACATGCCAATATTGTCACAGATCGTTCGACCCGAACTGCGGGCGACAGGCTATGGAATCATGAACCTTGTAAGCATCGGCTGCGGCGGGTTTGCCGACTGGGGATTCGGCGCTATGCGCGATCGCAATATTCCACTCCAAGTCATATTTGGGGTGTTTGCAGGTATCGCGTTATTGTCCGTGTTCTGTGTATTGCTAATTCGCCCAAAGCGAGAATTGGAAAATGTAGTCGTTGTTGCGTAGATGGATTTCACTATATTGGTTCACGGTCAACTACATTTTTGCACGATGACGAATATGTGAATTATGAATCTCTATGTTCGGCCGATGACATGGTGAGGAGAGGTCAAATGATTCAAAGACATGGTGGGCGTTTTCTAATAACTCCAATAGTGTTAACCTCAACGGCGCTTATTTGTTGCTTGATGTGCCATGCGGACGACCATGTTCTTCGATTGGCAGACGATGCTCGGCTCAAGACCCGAGTAAAGTTGAGCGCACCGTACGCCACATTAGGGGAAATCCTTGCCGAATGCACAAGACTAACAGGCGTTCAACTTAGCGCAAAGAAGTCCATTTCAAACGAGAACATAACGGTTGTGCTGAGGCGAAAGCCTTTGGGCGAAGCTCTGGACATAATGGCGCAGACGCTTGGGTATAAGTGGGCTGAGAACAGCAGGGGTGGCAAGGGCTATGAAATGTCACAGGACCTTGCCTCTCGAAACCGAGAGCAGAAAATTTACGATCAATCACACCGGAAAGTGATGGACCTTCTCCAGCAAGAGGTGAACGTACTTCTGGCCTACGCCAAATTAACGGTATCTGATCTGCAAAGTCTTAAGGATAAAGCTGAAGCCAGCTTGAACGACTCTACCAAAACCGCTGAACAAAAAGTAGAGCTCAAAAGGGAAGTTTCGAGAATTGAAATGGTTCTGGCAGATGGCCCAAAAACAGCAACGCTTCACTTGATCTCATCCCTCTCAAACCTACAATTCCAGCAGTTGCTCGACAAGAAAATCTTAAAATTCTCAGCTAAGTCAAGTCGCGGCATGTACCCATTGGCGTCCGAAATAGCCAACGGCATTTTAGAGACCGGGGACGACGATTCAGATAGGTGGTACCGAAATTACAAACCAACCGACGTCCGAGCAGAATTGCGCTTGTCTCAAACCGCTCAACGTGTAGTCCTGCAAGCGCGAACACAACGTATGGGCTCGGCGCCTCCAGACCAGGTGTCTCAAGCGACTATCATACTGCGCATAACATGCAAATTGCCAACAGATTCGTCCCCAACCGCAGATGAAGATGCAGAGAGAGCCGCTCTGCTAAAACAAGATAATGATAAGCTCAATAAAAAGATAAATATCAAATTAAATCCAAAAGTTCCGTCATGGAATAATCCCTCTACATATGTAGGTCATCGGACATTTACTGATATTTTACTCGCGGCATCAATTGAAGAGGAAGAATTATCATACATTGCGGATGCAAGTCTCGATGAGACGCCTTTTCACACAGAGGCCGACGACACGGTTGGCAAGGTACTGGTGAGGCTTGGAGTAGAAGGAGAGCATCGGATCAAGTACGACAGTCGCGGATATGTCTTAGCCAGAAGTAAACACGTCTACAATATTCGGCAAAATGCAATTCCCGCTACAGTCCTTCGTCAAATGTTCGAGCGCGCAACCCGGCGTGACGGGTTGACTCTGGCTTATTATGCGTGGTTTGCATCAAATAACACAGACAATCAACTCGATGCATTGGTGGATGCAGTTGGGCGCAACATGTTTTTCCGGTGGCCAAGAATGACGGTGCAATGTTTTTTAGAGTCGAAGAATGACCTGAGGTTGGTCGCAACGCTGAGTAATAGCCAGATAAACAAGTTGAGACGCGGTCAACGGCTGGAAATAAGCGAACTGAGCGCAATTTCATTGGATGCATTGGTTTTTGCCCTTGAAACGTACGATGCCAGCCATGAATCTAATCAAATACAAACATTTTCTCTAGACCTTGCCAAAGGGCTCGGGTTAGCCCTCAACAGCAGAAATATGGAAGATCTTGCGCACCTTCAGGGACATTTGCAATTTCGATATGGGATGAACGATAACTCTGAGGAAGATGTCATTTCTAATTGTTACATCGTGATTCCCGAAGCACATATCGTCAGACCAGAGATGAAAGGTCAATCTCCCGTTGTATTGTTGGAGAAAGTGGAAGAATAATGGGCATTCTGCGATAACTTCGATTGTTTGATCGGCCGATCGCCATGATTCTGAAAGGAATTTCAATTTTGCCAGCTATCAACGACGAACATGGATTAATTGGGATTTTTTCACCAATCTTGAATTCCCAGCGGCAAACGGAACTGTCGTCGCTTGTGGGTTTACCGGTATCGCGTTGTTTTCCGTTTTTTGCGTTCTGCTCATCCGTCCAAAGCGAGAATTGGATCAGGCTCTTGCCACGGCTTAATTGAAATAAGTTGAACACGATTTGATATTATGTTATAACACTTGACACTTATGTGGCAACTGAGTAAAATAACTTTGCGTACTTGTTTGTAATGGGGATGCAGAAGGAGGGACGCTTTGTCGAAGGAACTCGCTAGATTGGCATCAGATCAGGCCACGGCAATGATGCGTCACTTTGAATCTGAGTTGGACAGAGATGGTACTCAGATGATTGCGCTCTTTGAATGGCAGGGGTTCTGTTACGCAGGCTTCCTTCGGTTCATGTTCCCCGAAAAGCCTTACATTGCCATCGTCACCAAAATGCTTGATGTTGTACCCAACCCGGTATCTATAAAGCTCCGCAAAGAGAAGGGCGTACCAATTTTCAGGGTGCACCCGCGACTCGAATTTGCCGGACCGCGATATCTTCTCGGCGTCAGTGGCCTGACCCTCTGCTCCCTCAGCGGAGAAGACGTGCTCTACTGCCTCATCCACAGCCGCAATCATCCGGTTCGAAACTTTGCAACAGGCGCGGATATGATCGGGTTCGACGCAGCTTAGAGTTCACGTTCCCGGCTCGGTAGACTTGTAGACTCTCGAACCATTGCGCGTGCTTCCATGCAATCCTCACAATCAGGATTTGTGCAGAGCAATCCTGTTTGATCGCCTTTGAGTAACTCCATGCCCATGCTCACGATTCCCTGAATGCTGCCACATTGCCACGGTATGCCTTCAACATCAGTACTTCGCACAATCCTCGCCTGCCGCAAAATCGACTCCATTCGCTCGTATCCTTGTGAACACCGCAAATCGCCGTTCATTTGCCGCCAGCTGGAATCGAACCCACAGACCATGGCGCTTCGGCGAATATAGGGTAGGTCAGACCAAACTTCCGCCAATGGAAGTACACTGTCACGCCCGTTGAAATTGCCAACGGTGAGAATCTTCCCATTCAACTGGTGCATCTTCGACATGGGACTATTCTCGCCAAGCGGATATTGGAACGGTTGGTTACGAGTGATGTATTCCGCGTTGTGACCAATCGCAGCGAATGGGTAGACGGGATGACCGGAAGCAATGGCATCGCTGTGGCCCCACAGAGCCGCCTGCAGGTCGCTCAGACCATCGGATGCATAATCTGGGGTGATGTGCGGTAAGACAGGCAAATCGTCACCAGAGAGCTGGGTCCTTCGCTCTAACCGATAACCGGCGGCGACCAGGGTACCTGAGGGTGTAAGCAATTTGAGAAGTTGAGCTAACAGAATTGACACATTGATGCTGCAAGGTCCGGAAACAAGGAGGGTGTCTCCGGCGCGAATCCCCAGATTGGTGGCGTGTTGACGAACATCTGGTCTATCCATTTTGATGCAGCCGAAAGTTAACTGTCGAGGAGAGTCCGAACGCTTTCCGCAAGGCCTGGAACAGTGAAGGGCTTTGAAATCTGATGCACGGATTTTGTTCCGGACGACTCATTTGTGGTAACGCCTTCTGGAAGATCAACAATCAGGAGAAGTTTTAGATTAGGATTACCCGTCAAAAGTTGCTGGTACAGGCGAATACCAACGAGAAGGGGTAGATCTCTGTCGGCAAGTAACAGGTCAACCTTGCCGCCATAGTCGGAAGCAATGCGCTGCGCTTCTCGACCGTTGCTCGCTTCAAGTACGGTATACCCGAGACTTCGTAGGGACTGGATGGCAACGCTTCGAACCATTGGTTCGTCATCTGCAATTAGAATTGTTTCGGTGCCGCGACTCTGGTTGGATGAGAACGCTCCATCCTCATCGTCCGACGGTCCACTCGATCTTGGCAACAGTACCTCGAATTGCGTACCTCGACCAATTTCGCTGGAGACCCAGACGTATCCTCCTGACTGCTTCACGATGCCGTAGACAGTCGCAAGGCCCATGCCCACATCCTGAAAGGCGCCGTCCGCGGAGAAAAAGGGCTCAAAGATTCTCTCCTGAACTTCAAATGATAGTCCGCTTCCATTATCAATCACGGTCAGGCTGACGTACTCTCCCGGCTCAACCGCAACCGACTCCCGAATGATGCGGCGCTTCAGGATCAGGTTTTCTGTTTTGATGGTTAGCCGGCCGCCCTTCGGCATAGACCGGTGAGCAAAGTCTGCAAGATTGACAATCGCCTGACGCAAGATGTTCGGATCGGCGCGCACTGACCAGAGATCGGCACGGGGTAACACAATGATCTCGATCTGGTCTCCGACAATGTGGTGAATCAGATGATCCACATCAATGAGCAGTCCGTTCAGGTTAACCGATTTCGGTTCAATGACCTGTCGGCGGGCAAAAGCCAGAAGTTGTTGTAGCAGGTTGGCAGCATCTGCTGCTGCGGTCTGAATTCCGTGGAGCTGCTTTGAAGCAGGATGATCAAATGGGATATCAAGTTCTGCCAGCCCGCTGAAACCCATGATAGCCGTTAGAGAGCTGTTCAAGTCGTGCGCGATACCGCTGGCAAGCCTGCCGACAATGTCCATCTTCTGACTGCTGAGCATACGTTCTTGCAGGAGCTTCTGCTCGGTGACGTTTTCGCTCATCACCATGACGGCTCGTCTGCCATGGAATTCGAGCAAGTGGGAAACTACCTCCACATCAATCTCAGATTGGTCCTTCAAAATGTGCGCTCTCTCATCCTCAAATAGAAGGTCCATTCCCCCCTCGGTCAGATACTGATACAGGCGTTTTCGATCATTCGGCGGGCGAATGTCGATGATGGTCATTCGCGAAAACTCATCGCGAGTGTAGCCGTATCTCGCAACTGCGGCATCATTCACTTCCAGAAATTTGAGAGTTTCAATGTCGTAGACCCACATCGGCAGTGGGTGGTGATCAAAAATGAGCTTGAATCCGGAGAGATTCTCTGATAGCGCTGCTTCTGATTCGCGTTGTCGGGTCACGTCCATGTGCGTGATGATCGCTCCGCCAGAAGCATGAGCAATTGGAACGGCACGGAATAACCACCAACGTCTGGGATTAGCCTTGTGGGTTGCCGGATAGATCAAATCAAAGTCAGCCCGCTGACCGGCTAGAACTTCACGAAGACCGTCGTTGGCAGATGCAGCGAAACCAGCAATATCCCCATTCAGCCTGGAGCTAATTTCGAAGTAGTTTGCGCCCGTCGAACCGAGGATAAGGGTTGGACCCGGAGTATCAGAAGCAGAGCGTTCCCAGGCTGTGTTCGTGCCGAGAATACGCCCGTCCCGATCAATGACTGCGACATGCGCAGGCAGTGATCTCAGAAGGGCCTCGCCAAATATCTCGCTGCGATTCACCGCGTCTTCAGCGCCCCGCCGAGCCAACTCTGTGGCGCGCATACGCGAGACTTCCTGGCGGAGTTCGTCGAGTTCATTCAACAGTTCATGGGTGATGTTGACTGAGTTATATTGGTCCACAGGAGGCAAATCTATGCCTCCTGGCTCATCGACTTCAATATGCCCAGTGGTACCGGATTCTCTCGAATCTCCGCCAGCCATTTCTTGCCTCGAGACGTCCATCCGGCTATTATTACAATCGCCACAAGCGCAATCAGGCCCGCAGAAGCTGGTCTCAACAACGGCTCCATTATCGGCGGAGGGCCGTTCAGTAAGGCGTGCAACCCGATGCATATCCAGAGGTTTCGACTCATCAGGTAGATCAGCGCCAGCAGTATTCCAAAGACGAACTGTTCCAGAAACAGGGCTATCGGATGCAGGGAGTTCGTATTGCTCGGAAGGTGGATGATCGCGAAGATCAGCTGAGAACTCAGAATCGATATGATGATTGAATTTCGCTGGTTCCATTTACCTGTGTCCATCACGCGACTCAGTATCTGAGTCAACAAAAATCCACGGAATGCAACCTCTTCATAGAACGCATTCCCAGCATAAAGCGATATGTATGACCCAAGGCCATCAAATGCGAACGGCATTGATGTCCATATGTAATTCAGGTTCAACCCGCGATGATTTGCGAGAACAAATCCAACGTGCGCTAACTGCGCGATCGACCAAAATGCGACGGCAATTCCCATTCCAGCAAGCAGATTATCGCGCCTCAACCCTATATCAGCGGGTTTCAGCTTGATTATTCGTATAAGAAATATGAAGATGAGGCACACGATTGGTACAAAGAACAGGCATAGAGTCTGATTCAGCAGACCCTTACTTGCAGTCTCAATCCAGATCGTAAGCGAATCCGGATGGCTTAACCACCAGAATACGACAAAGCTAAAATAGGCAAGATTTAAAGCACTGAACGCGAAGATCGTCAGCCAGCTTGCCCGCTTTGGAAGAAAGTGCATCAAATGTGCGCCCCATTAGAACAGATTGTGTTATAGGCGCTTCACCAAATTTGGGGCAACCTCCTTCTAATACTTGAATACCTAATGGACCGTTAATGGAAGGAATCGCTGGCAGTTAAGTAGTCTTGTCACCTCTTTACCCAATAGTTGCAAAGTCATTTGCGAGTGCAACGCTGATCGGATCATCGCCGAGTGTGCCGCTCATTGCCTGTTCGAGTGCATTGAACAGGGCATCGTTATCGACAGGTTTCTGCAGAAAGATCGTGGCGCCTGCAGCTATCGCGCGCTTCTCGTCTCGTGCCGGATCACGACCACTCAAAACCACCACAGGAATATCTATCCCTGCAGAACGTAATCGTTCCATCACTGTAAAGCCGTCTCCACCCGGCAATCCGAGATCAAGCAGCAACACATCCGGTTTCTGCCGATGTGCAAGCGTAACCGCGAAAATGCCATCTGAGGCGAAGAGTATGTCATACCCTTTTGAAGAGAGCCGAATGGACAGTGCACGACTTGTGTCCAGATCGTCTTCAACGATGAGAACAATAGGTTTGAGATTAGCAGGAGAGGAGGTACAGCTAACAAAATCCGTTTTTCCCCGCATGGCGCGGATAATTGCCTGGTATAGGTCTTCATTCTCCACCGGTTTTTGCAAAAATGCAGATGCGCCTGCAGCCATTGCTTTTGCCCTATTTAGCTGAGGATCACACGCACTTAAGATGATGAATGGCGTGTCGGGAGATATTGTTTGAATTCTCTCCATAACGTCAAATCCGTTGCCACCGGGCAGGGCAAGGTCAAGCAAAACGAGGTCTGGGCGCTCGCGCTGAAAAACAGATCCGGCAGAGATGGCGTCGGTAGCAATTACCACATCAAAGTTGTAACTTCGAAGGCGAATGGACAGACCTCGTCGGATGTCTTGGTCATCTTCTACGATCAGGATTTTTGCAGGCATGAATTGCTCCCAACGCCAGTAAAGTTTATGCTGCTTGCATAGATGGAACGTTTTAGAGATTCGGCAATGACCGCCTCGGTGCAATCAGCGTGAATCCGCTCAACTGTGGGCGTAACGAGTAGGCTGTAACTATCCGGCATGGAAAAATGATGCTTCAAATGAGATTCGACACTTGATGCGGTGACGTTGAGATCGGTTCCAGATGCCACTACCATGCAGACCTCCCGATGCGCGGCATAGCCTATTCTAGGAATGAGCATCTCATCGCTCGGAACGATTGCAGTCTCAATCGCCTGTCGCAACATCCTTCGGGTCGATTCACTGATGTCTTCTGAGTTGGATGTGAGGGAAACGGAGATAATTCCAGCATTACCGGAGTTCTGTTGCAAAAAAGGTTGAAGCATAGCCCTAAATGGATCGGCGGGAACCGTAAAGTTGAACTCACTGCCTACACCCAATTCGCTCTCGACCCAGATGAAGCCGCCATGCTGCGTGATTAATTCCTTACAGATGAATAGTCCAATACCGAGTCCTTTACGGCTCGCTTCGGTTCGATTCGGTTCTTGATAAAGTCGACCGAAGATGTGCTGGCATCCGCTGCGGCTAATTCCGCATCCTGAATCTTTCACTGTTACGCGAACACATCCGGCGCGAAGAGGATCATTCATCGCCGAAATACTGACCCTGCCGCCTTCCGGTGTAAATTTTAGCGCGTTCTCAAGTAGATTATTGAGTACTTGCCTGATTCGCTTTGGATCGGCGTATAGGGGATATATAAATTCATTGGGGGACCAAGTTAATGTGATATTCTTTGCTGACGCACGTGTGGCATAGCTCTCAATAGTCTCAGCGATTAGCTGTACGATGGAGCCCTTTTCTCGATTTATTGTTAGCTTGCCGTTGCCAGCTCGAGTAACGTCCAGAAGGTCGTTGATCATCCCGCGAAGCTCAAGAACATTCCGCATGATGATCTCAAGGTACTCCTTCTGATCTTCATTACAATTCCCGGCGATTCCATCTTTGAGAATGGAAACAAATTGGTGAATAGTTGTGAGCGGGGACCGTAATTCGTGGGATGCGTGGGAGAGGAATTGATCCATCAACTCCATCTGTTGCTGACGAGCCCGATCAAGTTCTTGCACCATTCGGTGTCGCTCAATGCCATACCGAATAACGCGAATCAATACGCTACCATTAATACGATCGCGGTCGAGGAAGTCTTGTGCTCCCACCTGTACAGCAAGTAGACCCATATCGCCAGCGTCGGAACCGGTGAGAACCACCACGGGGACGTCCAGTGCAAAATCATAGATGGTAGAGAGGGTTTGATTAATGTCCATGCCCGCAATGGGAAGGTCAATCAGAACCATGACTGGTCGTATAGCAACAATTTCGTCGATTGCGCTGGAAATCGAACTCTCAAACCGTAAAGTCAGTTCCGCCGACTCGTCAAGGATCATATCCTTATAGCGAGATATGTTTTCCGGGTTGTCACCGACCAGGAGAACAGTATGCTGATCGGACGCCGACGTGTTACTGGGCAAATTCATAATCGGGTGGCTTTCTGCGAAAGTGTTTTGGAAGCATTGATATTGTGTGCTTTCCGGAACCCGAATTTCATCCACCGTTGGATTGAAATTGGGAGCCGCTTGCTTTTAACACATGCCTTCATGGGATAACTATTCGTCTTTTTTGGCGTGGATTGGAACTACAAACTCTAGGATTGATCCAGATTCGTCTCCTGAAAGGAACCGAATCTGCCCATCGTGTCGTTCCACAATTCGCTTGCAAACGGCCAGACCGATGCCGGCATCTTCGAGGGCATGGTTTACGGTGAACAGGTTCTGTCCGGCTTCTTCATCCAGTTCCGTGCCGTTATCCGCAACTCGCACCGAAACCATTCCGTGCAAAGCAAATCCACTTACAAAAATGTCAATTCTTGCGGGTGCGTTACGCTTCATGGCGCTTACAAACAAGAGCTTGAAGAGTTGAACCATCTGTACCGGGTCGGCATCTACTGTCGGAAGAGGATTGATCGTGATTCGCACACCGGCCGATTTCAACTCCATCTCGAGTTGTGAACTCGCAACTTCCGCAGCTGCACTCAGTTGAACAGGTTCGAATTCAAGATCAGAAACCTTTACACGTGTGTAATCAAGCAGTGTCATCACGAGGCTATGGGCACTGTCAACATTTGATCGAACCGCGGCCATTTCGTCGCTATTCAGGTTAGATTTGTCAAGAAGCCTGGTCGCTGTGGAGAGGGGTTCCTCGACCGTTTCAGTTAGGAGGTGAACAAGGTCCTCTAATTCCAACCGCGCAGCGATGGCGCTTTCAGACTCCCCAATCTGTAATGCCCCCAAATGCTGATCGCGAATTTCACAAATGCCCATGAGTTCCCACTCCTTTTCATTGGTCAATGTCATACAGATAGTTTCCAGAACTCGAATCGGCTCGCCGCTGTTTTGCGCTACTTCGAGTATTCGGTGAAATTCTTCCCCCGCTATCAATTTGTCGGCAGGTAAATCTGCGATATGGTCATCACTGGAGGCGAGAATGTTATTTCGGAACGTGTCTGAAAATGGTTGCCCAGCAACCGCTTCTAGATTCAAGAGTTCGGCGGCCACATTCGGAAGTAACATGTGTTGTTCCAGAATGACCTGGCCCTCATCCGTTTCACGTGCCTTGCCAATCCATAGGAAACACTTGTTATGGCGGCAGAGTTGTTCCAGGTAAGCAAGGGTCTGGTTTCGACCAGACAATTCTCGCTGGATTGAGACCCAGTGGGTGTACCAGCCACGATCATCCGTTAACGGGAAGATGTCGACTTCAACGTTGTATTCTTCGCCCGTCTTTGTATAATTCACCAACTCGCTTCTTACAGGCGACCATTTCAACAGCGCCTCGCGGATGCGATTGAGTTCCTGGCGCGAGGTCTCGGAGCCTTGCAATACACGTGGTGATCGACCCACAAGTTCATCATCACTGTAGCCACTCATCCGCATAAGGGCGGGGTTAGCATACACAATCCGCGGTTCGGGATCGTCAATCGATTCCGCTGCCGTGATCAACACTCCATCCCGCGCATTAACCACTACAGACTGCATCAACTCTAGCAACCCTTGATCGTGTCGTCGGTTTGTAATGTCACGGGAACTTACCAGAATGCCGTTGATCGCTGGCTCGCCGGTCATTCGGCGAGCTACCGACTCAATATGTCGCCAGGAGGTGTCCTTGTGGCGAAACCGGAAGATGATCGGCGGATTCAAGTCTGTGTCGCCCGTGGTGGTGGAAAGAGCGTCAAATCGTCGAGAGACGTCATCTGGATGGATGAAGTTGAACGTGCTCTTACCCACAAGCTCCTCGGGTTTGTAGCCCAGAACAGTTGTTACCGAAGGACTGCAATATCGAATAGTGCCGTCTTCGGCGAGAATGGTCGTAACGTCGGCTTCATTTTCCACCATCAGGCGGAACCGATCTCGACTGATCTGGAATTCGAGTTCTTCGCCGCCATTTGTGGATGTCTCGGCAGGATCGCGTTGGGAATGGCGTTCTTTCATCTGGTTGACGATGTTTGACGCAACCGAACTGACGAGCTGCAATCCAATAATCTGATCGCTATTTAGCTTTCGGGCTTCATAGTCGAAAACGCAGAGGACTCCAACCAGGGTGTCATTATCGCCAAAGATGGGAGCCACGGCGCAAAACTTTGCAGCTGGTGGACCAATAGTGATGGGGATATCTGCAAAGCGGGAGTCGGTTGAGATGTCTTCCAGAATGAGTGGCAGCGCGCCGGAGGCTTCCGCAATGTGAAACGCACTGGGTGCAAAGACCTGAATGGCATCAATCCCAACACAAGCGCGCACTGTTACGGCGCCATTCTGCCTGATAGCAATATAGGCCTTGCCTGTTTCGCAAACAATGGCAGAAAGTCGGGCAGAATCCTGAAGAGCAGCTGCGCTCCCATGAGGAGCGGTCTCAGAAGTCACCATGATTACGGAGTTACGGATTAACATTTGTAGATTGCCTGTTGTCTTTGCGTTGGTTATTGTTACGGCATGAGCTTTTAGCTATATAATAGCAGGCCGCACTCGCCGTTGCATCGGGCTCGTACGGCCCTCTAGCACACTTACATGGTGGCTGCCAATATCGGTTTTTTGGAGCGAATTAGCTGGGCGGTCGCGGTCCAATGGGTATTACCGGAATTACGTGCGTCATCTGTTTTGTGGCCATTGCGTGGTGAATTACTCGCCGTCGCCGATATCGTCTCTTAGCCACAATTCCCTTTGCAGCCGGTGTGAGAAGTTCTGCCCCAATCGCATCTCGGGTTGAGATCATCTGGTTGCTGCCGAGTCCGGCCTGATCACCCTCAGACATCGCAATGGCCACTGTAGATGGTTCTTGCGAACGGAAGGGCATTGCCGCAAAGTCATGCGATCGAGTCTCAACGAAAGACGTTTTATTCCCATCGGCCGATTTTCCTGGAGCAGGCGAAGGCGTGACAGGAGCAGAGAGATTGGCCGGAGGTACAGCGGCGGGATTGGTTGCCGGTGTAGCGCCAGGTCGTTCAATCTGCGTGGAGTGACCTATGTCAAGAACCATAGTGCGAGATGCTAACTTCAGCGTAACGCCCGATTCTGTAATGCGGCTAATAATCACACCAGCATCAAGCCGATCACCAGCATGCTTCAGGTAAACCTGGTCACCAATCTTCAGTACGGCCATAGCAGGGTCTCCGGGCATGACTCCCTGAAGTTCAATGGCTGGCCAGTTCGGCGCGCCAATTGGCATCACTTTCATACCAGCATTGTTCGCGCCACCGAAATTTGAGCCCATGGAAGGCAGGGGATTTGCCGTGGCTCTTGCAATCTTCACGGCTTCATCTGGTGCAACGTGAAGCGCCGTAAACGGATCTCTTCCTGCGGCGGGATTAGGTTCATAGTCGGCATAGAGATCTGAACCCTTGCTTTCCGGGTTTTGCGGGACTAATGCACCTACCTGCGCGGCTACTTGCGTAGTTGGGCCAGAAGTTGCAGCCGAGCCGGAACTGCTCTTTCCCGTCTTCTCTGCAGGGGCCGTCAGCTTCGGGATTACGAACACCACAAAGTAGATCACTACCGCCACGAGCATTGCGCCAATGGCCATTGCTTTCTGCTTATCTTCTGGTCTGATTCCCATGATCGTTTCCTTTTAACTCAGCGCTTGGACGATGACTACTTGATAACGTGCGGCGTTATCATGACCAGGATTTCACTGTGTCGATGATTGGTAGAGCGATTTTTGAATAGCTCGCCGATCAGGGGCAGCCTGGAAAGTCCCGGTACTTCGGTGATTACCTTGGACATTTCGTCACGAATAAGGCCACCGATTACGACCGTCTCACCATCTTTAAGTCTTACAGTAGTCTCCGCTTCTCGTGAACTTGTCTGCGGAAGATTTGAAGAACTGTAACCCGTGATCGTGCTCAC
>JBDUAM010000355.1:0-2798 GCA_040004655.1 Chthonomonadales bacterium
AACAACAACAGGCGGTAAATCAGGTACGCAACCGCGGACACGTCAATGACTACCCGATAGTCGAGCCCTTTTACCATTCCAATAATGTGAAGAGTCTGCACGTTAGCGTTCCTGATGAATGGCTTGCGCGAATTAACACCACTCAATTATAGTGCATGGAGGCGTGATGGTCAACACGAATCGTATTCAAAAGCGATAATTGTTAATGAATGAAGATTCCGCTGATTTCCAGTATCAAGACTATCATCCCGAGAATGCGTCTAAACAGGTTGACTCCCCAGCCCAGTTCTGCAACACTCCAGACAATAAGGCATATCCGATAGCCGAACGTGAAAGATGTATGCATTTGACCCTGCGTAACGAGAGCTAAAATATAGAGCGCAAACGCAGCATAAAGCGGAGCATTGGGAGATTGACCGATCACGACTTTATCATCGGCAGTGAGAAAGAGTTTGCCGAGAAATCCATTGTCACGTATCTTGCTTTCTAATTGGTTCATGTTTCATTGTACGACACACCCAACCCATTTCGCACCACGGAACAAATTCAATCGAGTATCGATAACGTGCACTCAACGTTCATTGACTTTCAGCCTCCTCGCGGTTATAATGTACCGTTAACCCTACGCGGAGCGATGTCCGAGTTGGTCGAAGGAGCACGACTGGAAATCGTGTAACGGGGTTAAACTCGTTCGTGGGTTCGAATCCCACTCGCTCCGCCAGTTTTTGCCTGTTGTTGAGGGCCCTTTCCATGCCCTCGGAGACCCCCCTTTTTGAGATTATCCATCCTCGCAAAGACGGCGATTGTGGGCGCTCTGTTGCCATGTGTTTATTTCGGCGCAGCTAGCGCAACGTTTCTCTATCGAATCCACCATGCAAACAGGTTGGGTAATTTCAGTTCACTCTCCACGGCACGGACGTTTGATAAAAACTGCCGGATCCTCATATTCAGCCCACACCCGGATGATGAAACGCTCGGATGTGCCGGAATCATTCATCAAGCGATCAAAGCTGGGGCATCGGTTGACATCGTATTTATCACAAATGGCGACGGATTTCGGGTTGCCGTTGCGCGTCAACTTCGCGAAGTGAGCATCGGACCAGATGATTATATTCGCTTTGCCGACATGCGGCAGGCGGAAGCTATCAAGGCCGACCTGAATCTTGGAATACCGAAGGAGAAAATTCGTTTCCTTGGATATCCTGACCGTGGACTGATGGCCATGTGGAACGAGAACTGGGAAACGAATAATCCATACCTTTCACCGTACACTTATAAAACCACCTCACCTTACAAAGTCTCGTACACCAGATCTGCAACTTATTCCGGCACTTCCCTGCTCTCCGATATCTCGACCGTCATTAAAGACGTTCGACCGACAGATATTTTTGTCACCCACCCTTCTGACGATCACATGGATCACACAGCTGCGAGCGCTTTCGTTAGATTGGCAACGGACCGATACAATGATCGGTCTACTTCTAAAAGTGGTTGGGCATCATTACATTATTATCTCGTACACCGGGGCGATTGGCCCGTTCCACAGGGCACAGCCAAGAAGGATTCTCTCGTTCCGCCGGATGAAATGCTCGCGCTAGATACCAAATGGCGTGGAGTCGCTCTTACACCCGAAGACACAAATCGTAAAGAGGCGACCATTCTCAAATATGAGACGCAGACGGCGGTAACAAAGCGGTTCCTCGTTTCCTTCGCGCGATCTAACGAGTTTTACGGCGATCTGACTGAAATTAACGTTCCCATCGTATTGAATGACCAAATTGTTGCAGATGGCGCCATTGGAGATTGGAAGGGAATCAAACCCGCGATCCAGGATCCAATCAACGATAATCTGATTCGTGATTTTCAACGTGGTGGCGATGTTCGCAACGTATACCTTTGCCGGGACTCAAAGAATCTCTATATTCGGGTTGATACGGCCAGTGAAGTCTCCAATAATGCCGAATTCACCTTACGTATTCGGTATTTTGGGGACGAGAAAACCGGGAGGCCCGGAGGATTCAAAACAATCAAGGTAAAACCACCGAGATCAGTCGAACCGGCAGAATATCATTCCGTGGTCTCAGGGAATAGACTTGAGATTGCAATTCCCCTACACGACCTTGGGTATTGCAAAGAACTTGCGTTGAATGTTGAAACAAGCATTGCGGGTTTTCTAATTGATAGAACCGGTTATCGGTTTGTTAAATTACCGTGAGTCTGATCACATGACCCCTTCGCCTTCAGTCGTACTCGCCGTCATACTGGATGAACCCAACCTGGATCGCATGAAGACTGCAGTTGGCGATTGCCTGATCGAAGCTTACACGGCTGATGAATTAACGGCCGCCATCTCAAATGCCGAAATTCTCCTGGGTGGGTGGCCAACCGAATCGGATATACGATCTGCGTCCCATCTTAATTGGTTCCAGGCATTCTCTGCTGGAGTGAACAGTTACCCCTTGAAGACCATGGAACAGATGGGGATTGCCCTCACAAATTCCAGCGGCGCACATGGCCCACAGATTGCTGAGAACGTATTCTCCATGATGCTTGGGTTTGCCGTTGGCATTCCAGACATGATTCGCTTTCAAGATAAATGTGCATGGAAAAAGTCGGTTCTCGAAGGACGCAAGTTCGAACTCTATGGTCAGACGATATTGCTAATCGGGCTAGGAGCCATCGGGGAAGCCATTGCCACGCGAGCCAGAGCATTTGGCATGACCGTGCATGGTATTCGCAGGTCTCCAACCGCAAAGCCTGAATTTGTAGACGAGATGTTCGATCAGTCCAATTTGCAC
>JBDUAM010000007.1:0-2793 GCA_040004655.1 Chthonomonadales bacterium
ACGGCCGTCGCCGAGCTGCGGTACGAAGTGTCCGAACTGGTGCCCGGCATAAGCCAGCGCCCGGGGTTCAGACCCCTCGGCGATCTGGTTGCCTGCCAGAATTTGCACTCCTTGTTTGCTCGCCAGCGCGTACGGATCCAGCCCAAGGCTACGGGCCAGTTCCAGATTGAGCTTCACGAGGTGCGGCGTTGCTACGGGTGCTGGATTTACTCGAGCATAGAAGCTCTCCGGCAATCTCGCATAGGTGTTATCGAAGCCGAAACGGACCACCTCCCGATCAGAGTTGTGGGTATCGGCTAACGGCATCGAAGAAAAATCTGGAGAACTCATGCTTGATTGGATGACGACGGTCTGGATTCGATTGCGTTCAAGCTCATGACTACTATTTTCTTACAGGTGAAGTAGTGGTGGACGAGCGCATTGGCGATTATGCGTAAAGTGAGGTCAGGATTTCTGCAGCACTAAACGGTAGAGAGATTTGTGCGATCCCAATCTTGTATCCCCCGTTCGGAGGCGCGAGAATTGGGAATCCCATAATGGGAAATTAATTGAAGGGTGGATTACCCAGCACTCATAACGGAGGCAATCCAGATCTTCACATCAGCATCCCCCCTTGCAGAGCGATCAATAGCATCAATCCGTTAACGACACCTCTCAGCCCAATTGTCGTTTTGTTGGTCAACGAATCGGGATACTTCAGAAAGATGAACGTTGTAACTCCTAGGAGCCACATTGATGCGGATACAAGCGTCGAAATTGCGATGCTTTGTAACTGAGCGATGAGAATACATCTTTAGAACGAAAAGGTAGGTCATCACAATAGTGCTGAAGTGCACTACTGCGTATATTCCCTCCATTCCCAATCCCCGCCAAAGGCTTGGTTGCGAATTTAACGGAGCTATTTTGGCTCTTAGGCCAGAGAAGCGATTCTTCACACCATAAAGAACAAGATGGCCCATCCCCGATGCAACAATTACACAGCAGGCGGCCAACAAATGACCAGATTGCACAACCTGGATGTGGAATAACCAGCCGTAGAAGAGTGGGAATAGGGTGAGGGGCACAGTCATAGTGGTGGACTGAATGACGGCTGACCATCCCTGAGGTAGTGATTCTTGCCCACCTGACTCGTAGTGACTATGGAGTGCAAAGCGCTCAATCATTGACCACGTTATCCCGTAGGCGGCAGCTGCGCTAAGAGCGATTAGTACAACAGTCTGAAAACGGGGCAACCCGGAAAGCCTTGGCAGTGAGAGTTGTGGCCTCATTAGCCTAACAACGTATGCATATGTGCTACCCACCCAAGCAATGGCGCTCGGAAGGCCGATGATGGTGATCCACCTACTTGTTACTTCGGAGATTGAGGAACTTTTGATCTCAGGCACACTGCACTCCGACCTAGTCTTGAATAGACAGAATGAACGTGCGATGAGGGTATCATTTTTAATCTGCTTGGAGAGGAAAACAGTTTACTGGAGCCCACAGCCTGGGGAGCAAACCAATGAGTGGTGTGTGTGGCCTTGCGGAAAAGTGGCTTGGCGATAACAGGCCAATGCACTCATCCACCCTGGCTTGTGACCGAAATTCGGTCAGAGGTCGATGAGTACCGAAAGATCCGATTCTGATGAGGAAGAGATCCTCTTAGAATAAAGTGATCAGTGGAAACAACTTTATTCCCTCATACTTTAGGCCGCTTCGAAATATCCCGTATATCGTGTGGAGCAACTTTCTCGCAACGGCAATGAGTGCCTGTAGACGGGCTTTATTTCGAGCTAGGAGGCTTTCGAAAAACGCTTTTGCGTGGGATCGCAACGGGATGCAACCAAGGCTGTCATGTAAAGTGCTCTCTCAGGTGGCGATTTCCGGCGCGACTGAGGTGAGACGCCTTCCTTACTGAGCTTCCTGACATTTCATGCGCAGGATCAAGACCGCTATGTGCAACCTATCCTCGCACCGTAAGGTCTGACGTGTCACTTTCAGAATTATTTGGCGTAGTCGTGGCTCTGACAGAGCCGGATATCGAGCGAGGTCGTTCGTCTCGATACATGCATTTTCGAGCAGAATCAGAGATTTACCTTAAGCTTCGGCGCGACGTGCCAAACAGTCGTAATCAGATGAGACAGCTAAGCTCAATCCCAAGTACGTCAAATACCGCTGAATATAGCGCCATCAAGTGATCAAAGCTACAAGCCTGTCCCGCCCGAGAGAGTTTCACCGTGTCATCTTGCTCAGCAGTTGTCTGGACGGGCTGTGCGGATGCAGAGGAAGGCGGCCAGATAAGCTAATGCGACAGAGCCATGAAATCGCTCCTGAAGGGAACTTGGGAGGGTATCCTGTCGCTCTCACTGTCAAGAATCCGGGAAATATGCCTGGTGCCGAGGTGGTTCAGCTCTACGTTCGCGATCAACACGCCAGTAATGACAATGCGTCACAAGAGTTGAAGGCATTCGCCCGAGTGACGCTCCAACCGAACCAGGAGAAAAACCGTCAAGATGGAACCTCGATCCAAGCTCCTTCACTCACTATGACGTGCAAACGCATCGCTGGCAGGCCGCCGTCGGGGAGCGACTGGTGTATATCGGGCGCGACGAACGGCATATATCGCTGGAAGCTCCGGTGTCGTTGCCGGAGCTTACGGTGCAATGATTAAACCTTGCTCGCTGCCCAAAGAGATGCTTCACTCAATCAATACCATTGCTTGTTTCACTCAGCAATCTACCTGAAAGAGGAATCTGTATGACAGACATCAATCCAAGCCTACCGCGCCGGATGACCTTCTATATCGCGGCGTTG
>JBDUAM010000549.1:0-9333 GCA_040004655.1 Chthonomonadales bacterium
GTGAAGGCCGCTAACCAGCTTCAAGCTATTGCGCATGGCGCGGACGCCGCCCAGAGCAAGCTGGCGCGCAAGGCGCTGTACAAGCTGGGTCAGCAGAACATCCATCCTGATGAAGCTCCGCCGAAGCCTGCCGACATCGACCAACCTTACGTCGAGCAGATCACCTTCTACGCCACCAACGTGGCGGGCAACGGCAACCAGATGTTCATCTACATCGCGGAGGATCGGTTTGGCGGGTCGCCGCACTTCTTCTCCGCCCTCGTGCACCACGGCAAGGGAATTCAGGCGTTTGGTTCCAACAAGGTCGCGCGAAAAGATATCGCGCCGTCATTGGAGAGCCTGAAGCAAAACCGTGGCGGCATGGTCGCCGAGGCGCCGATTGACTACGGTCGATTCCTTCTCGCGGAGGCAGTCGCGCATACAAAAGCTGCCAAAGGAATTGTGCCGAAGGGTTTTTCCGAGCTGATTGGTCGCGTGGGTCCACCGGAACATGACTATCCGGAAGCTTACATCTACACCCTGCTCGACGCCAAAGAGATAGCCACGGACATGTCCGTCGGTCGAGATGGCGCGAAACTCTTCGACACCGACTTCTTTACCGGATGGCTCATCGATCTCGAGAAGGTAGTCGAGTGGGAAGAGAAGTACTGGGATGCCGTCAAAACTAGCCTCGTGCTGGAGCATCATCAGAGGCTGAAGCGCGGCGACGCCGTGATTGATGAAGCCGCCGACGCCCTCCTCGATGCCACGGAACTCAAGCGACTCAAACGCCGGTTAGAAGAAGAAGCGTTGGTTCTCCACTTGAACAAAGAGACGGAACTGGCAAAGTCGGCGCTATATCACGCCCTGCAACTCGACAGCGGGAAACTCGCGCACGACATGGAGTTCTCTCGACTGATGACATTGCGATCAGTGCATCTGGTGATGGCTCTCAAGGCCGAGCAAGAGGGCGAACCAGAAGAGGAAACTGAGCCCGAAGAACCTGAAACACCCAGCCTCATCATTCCAGGGTAGACCATGCCGACCGTTCAGTTCACATCGCACCTCAAGGCATTCTTCAAGCTGCCGGAGAGTATGGATGTTATTGGAACTTCGGTCCGAGAAGTTCTGGATCAACTCGAAATACAGTTTCCGGGTTTGATGTCGTACGTCTGCGACGAGCGGGGAGCACTGAGGCCACACGTCCACATTTTCCTCAACCAGGCCGTTATTGTTGACCGCGATCATTTGTCTGACCTTGTGCACGAATCGGACCGCCTCTTCATTTTGCAGGCGCTGTCTGGCGGGTAATCTGATGTGTAGAACTTAGATGTAAACGGAGACAAGATGGCCCCCGAAACTCTGTTGCTTGGTACCCGAAAGGGTCTTTTTATTTACCAGAAGACCGGCGAAGGCTGGGTGAAACACTCTCAGCATTTTCTGGGAATTCCTGTTTCCGTGGCCACGCGCGATCCGAAAACCGGGCTCCTCTGGGCTTCGTTGGATCACGGACACTGGGGACACCATCTGCACGTTTCACCCGATCTGGGAGCCACCTGGCGAGAGATTCCGGTGCCGACTTACCCGGAGGATGCCGAGTATAAACCCGGCAAACCTGCAACACTGGAGAAGATCTGGTCTCTGTTGCCCTCCGCGCATCACTCGGGTCGAATGTACATCGGCACGGCTCCGGGAGGCCTCTTTTACACCGATGATGAAGGTGCAAGCTATCACCTGTTTCAGGCGCTCTGGGATCAGCCATCCCGGCAGACGGAATGGTTTGCCGGCGGAGAAGATTCCGTTGGCCCTGTGATCCATTCCGTAATAGAGCACCCGAATAATCGAGACCACCTCTACGTGGGGATTAGCTGCGCCGGCGTCTTTGAAACTCAGGACGGTGGTGCAACATGGCTCCCGAAGAACAAGGGGTTGATCGCCAATTTCATGCCTGACCCTCATTGCGAAATCGGGCACGATCCGCACTGTTTGGTGATGTGTCAGTCCTCCCCAAACGTATTATGGCAACAGAACCACTGCGGCATCTTTCACTCGAACGATGGCGGAGCAAACTGGATTCACATTGTCCCAACCAACAGTGTCGCCGGGTTTGGATTTCCCATCTGCGTTGACCCGAATGATCCCGATACTGCATGGGTGGTTCCGGCTATCAGCGATGAATGCCGAATTGCAGTCGACGGCGCGTTATGCGCCAGCCGAACCACAGATGGCGGCAAAACGTGGGTCGATTATCGCAACGGGCTGCCGCAGTCTGACTGCTTCGATATCGTTTTCCGCCAGTGCCTGGCGCAGAGTGGCAATGACCTGGCCTTTGGCAGCACCACCGGGAATGTGTTTGTGTCTGACGACCGGGGAGAGAATTGGAGCTGCCTTACAAACTGCCTGCCACCCGTCTACTCCATACAATTCGCTTAACGAGATGAGGAACTTTCATCGATGAAAGTAAGTGAGACCATTTATTTTGTTCGTGACCTCGATAAGGAGGTCGATCTATTCACGCGTGTGCTCGGGTTTCGACTGGTGGAGAAGAAGGATTGGGGATTCGCGCTGGTGGAGAGCCTCAGCGGCGTAAAGATCGGTCTGCTTCTAGAAAAGTGGATGCGCTCCGAGACCGTGGGAACAGACGAATTGCCGCGCCCGCGAATCGCGTTTCAAACCCGCAATATCGAGTCAGAGGTCGTTCGTCTGCGCGCCGCAGGCGTCCGCGCTACCGACCCGGAAGGCGAAGACCACCAGACCAAGTCCGCCACCTTCTGGGATGCCGACGGCAATGCCTTCTTCCTCTGGCAGGAGCCACAACGGGTGTCGACGTTTTGATTCAAAATGACAATATCATGCACTTGGAAGTGTTATTTGGACCTTTTGTACGGCAAGAGCAGAATTGCAAAATTTGCCAGATGAGTCATAGCAACTTCATCAGGGCATGGAAGTAATTCGTAATGATGATTTCCATATGGATCGGTCGAAAGGTCCTCAGGCTTATGAACTGGGGGACAGGATGCCGGTATTGAAACTGAGGAAATTTGGCATACACCCAATAAATCCCCACTCGGCATTTTGCCTTTAGCCTGATATTCCTCTACACCACTTTCAGTGTCGAGAGGCGCCAATCTTTTATGTATCGACAGGCCCGTACCGTCTTCAACACAATCTGGTTCACATTTAAAAGCGTCAAAATGAATAATCCCATCTCGACAATACTTTTTCGCCAAACGCCTCAAGAAAAAATCAGCCGTCAATTCGACGTTATCTCCCGTTGGTTAGCCAAGCAAATGATTCCGCGGTCGCAATCTCGTCAGGAAACTGAATTTCCTCGCCAGATGGTGCTTCTTCAGCGCACGAAAATGTCATTCGATTGCCCAATCCGCTTGGGCGTACTATTAGCGAAATTCTGCGCTTCTGCTTCAGGTAATCAATTAACAAACATGCTCCTCCATCGTCGCGAGCAAATGGCGTTATCAGAAAATCTTCAATGCTGTAGTACTGCCTGTTTAACAATATCATGTTTATGAAGCTCGCAGCGGAGTTCAGCAGGAATTCTCTGGCCGGATCCGTGACAGGTAGCCCACCATCGTCCAAAAAATCCAATTCATTTGCTTGGAACGCTTCAGTCAATTTGTCCAAACAACTCTTAATTTCTAGGACCCTGGGACTGACGCGTTCATTTGTTGCCTCAGAAGAGGAGGGAACTTTTTCTGGGTCTAAATGTACGTATGTACCTTCGGCGAAAAAATGTCTGTTAGTTACCGCTGGCATAACCCCATTGCTCCTTTGCGTAATCTGTAATCATCTCCAAAAACAAGTCCTGTTCGGCATTGTGAACCTCATCAAGGGTTGCACAAGCTGTTGCGCCATCGACCAATTGCTTTCCAGTAACAGTTATCAAGCGCATTGCCTGTTCGTGTACCGTTTTCACTTGCCCCTTTTCATATCTGACCATTCCAATCGCAGTATTCTGGATAATAACACGATGATCCATGATGTTCTCAATCCGCCAACCAACATTGTAGTCGTGAAGGGACTGAGCTGATACCGCTGAAGGCAAGAATCCTGGCTGAATTAGCCGCGAAACGTGTTCGCGAAGGTCTGTATTAAACGGTGGGACGACGGTATGCAAATAGGCCATATTTACATACATAACTTCAATACCAGGTTGTATGTTCAACTTCTCGATTGCAGTCAAACAGTCGTTTAACGCCTCGCGAAGAGATGCATATCTCGCATAGGGTCGACCTATCCTGTTGGTCCACTTTGCAACAACCATGTTTGGCTGCATGTCAATTTGTACGTCATCAGATTCTAATGTAACACCTTGAGTTCCATTAGAAATGTTGATGATACCAAGATTATTTGTCATGTCAATTTGACCGATGTCTCGTATGCGGGGATACTTATTTGACAATGATTGCCAAATATTCACATACGTAGACAGGTCAAAATTGACTGTCGATGTAAATCCAGCTTTACAAGAGACTTCTTCTAATGGAAGCTGGTAAAACTCGAGTGAACTCATGATTGTCTTATTTCTACGGTCTGCCAAAAATGTCCTGCGGATTGTGAGTTACCTGATGTTATCGTCATACGGAAGAAAAGACAGGATTGGTTTCGTGGCAAGCGTGGCCGAACGGTAACGAACCCCAAACGCCAACGGGACCAACGATGACCGGTCCCGCAAGACCGTTGCGCCTTAGCGCTACCTCTCTGACCAGTCAATAAACCCCGTCAAGGTAGCCCCGGCTGCGTTTGTTACGAGGGTCAGATACTCCCCGGGAAGCAGGGTGATGTGCTCCTGCTCCGCGATGCTCTGGTGACCCGAATCGTAGTAACCACCCGTCACCAGATCCATTCGACCAAAGCTCGTTGGTGATCCACTCTCCGTCGGGGCGACCGTGAACACCTTCGCCGTTGCGACGCTTGCGACCTGATCAGAGGCCATCAACACGGGTGTGAAAGCGCTGGAGGTTCCACCGGTCACACCCGACGCACTCCGCTTAACCGTTGCCTGCACACCGGTGTCGGTTCGCAGGACGGACCTGCGTACCGTAATTCGCTTACCGCTGTTTGCCGGATTGCATATCTCAACATTCACCCCCGCGAGTGACCCGACTGCGAAATGGACTCGATAGGTCTGGCTTCGGGCAGATTCAACTAAGCTCATTTTTCGCTCCCTGTTGACTTGAATAAGTTCTCACCTATTGGTCCGCCAGAGGAGCCGAATTACAACTCAACTTAATCGCTATCAGTACTCATTCGGCACTTTCACACGTTTTTGCAGCACCGAGTACCCATATGCTCTTTGCTCCACTCTCGCGGAGAACCCTTGAACACTCGTTGGCGGTAAAGAGAGTTGTAAGTACGTCGTCAATCAGAATAACTCGCTTTCCTTGAACCTCAACAACATCACGGACAGCAAAAGCGCCAGCAACATTTGCCCGCCTGTCAGCCAATTTTAGACTTGCTTGCGGACGGGTGCGTCGAGTTCGGATCAAGGCGTGGGCAGACATGGGAATGGAGTTGCCGCGAGAAACCTCTCTCGCCAGCGCTTCGGACTGGTTGAATCCGCGCTCCCGAAATCGGGAGGAGTGCAACGGAACCGGGATGATCAGATCCGCAGTCTCGGGTCCGAATGGTTCAGATTTGAGGTATTCCGACATCATCTGCCCGAGTGGCTGCGCCATCGATTCGCGAAAGCCATACTTCAACGCCAGAACCGCGTCGCGGATGGGAGATTCAAAAGTAGCCGGAGCTCGCACCTTATCAAATACCGGTTTGAGTTCGCCGCACTGCGTACAGCCTGCGGTGACATCCTCGACCAGGGAACTGTACATACACCGATTACAAAAAGGGGTCGGCACGGGTCTTGCCGCGTCAAGGCATTTGGAGCAGAGGGGATGCCCGCCTTCTCGCCCGCAGACCATGCAGCGGGGCGGGTAGAGAAGGTCAAGCAGGCCGGACTGAAGGGATCGAATGTTCGATTTTAGTCCGGCCAATTCCATACTTGATCCTTACGCCATCGGACCCGGGTTAGACGGTGGTCCAAACAGGTGCCCTTTGCGCGCTGTGGCGTATTTCCATCCGAATCGCGCCAGAAACAGCGTGGGAATCCAGAAGAGACCCCAGACACCGATCCAGATGGCTCCGCTGAGCAGGGATCGACCAAAGTCGACCACAGAACGCGCGGCATCGGAGAACGTTTGGCCCGCGCTGTAAGATGCGGGCGGAACCAGCGCCTGTTGTCGGGCGGTCTCTCTCAGCGTGATCTGAATGGTGGAGAACGAGACGCGATTGGAGAGGAATCGCAGTCGACCCTCGATCTGTTCGATCTCCTGTCGAACGCGGGATATCTCCTTCTCGATGAGCAGCGTGTCGCTCAGTTTGCCGGTTTTGCCCAGGTGGACCAGCAGTCGCTCCTCGGTGCGCTTCAGGTTGCGGACTTTGGCATCAGAGTCGACATACTCTTCCGTCACGTCTTCCGCTGTGGTCTGGCTGTCGAGCACTTTGCCCAGCGACTTGATCTGGGTCATCTGGCTGCTAAAAGTGTTGAAGGGAATGCGCACCGAGAGGGTGATAGAGAGCGATCCCAGCGCGTCCGTCGACTCATGCATGTCGCTGCTGTAACCCTTGACCGCGGTCACGGCGCTGGTGATGGCATTTACGGCCGCACGAACATCCTTGGCCTCGATGGTCACCGTCGCGTTTTTGATCAGGTAGCGATCTGGCTGGCTCACCTGTAGGGCAGCAAGTTGCAGCGTCGGGGATTTGGGACTCGACGCAGAAGTGGCTCGGCCCTCGGCGTTGGGCCCGCTGCCAGGCGCATCATTCATCTGACGACCGACGCCGCCTGCGGCTTTACCTTTTGCTTCCATCGAACTCTGAGCCATTGGGGCGCTGGCTTCATCTGAGTGTGCCATTCGGGCGTATTCTTGCCTGCCACAGCCTATGGCAACAATTGCCAGAGCGCACCCGCCCATTAACTTCAATTGCTGAACTCTTCTCATTCTGGTCTCCGAATAGGTGAAACCCTGATCGAGCACTGCGCCCGGGGATACTTCCTTAGTTTACGCGTTCTTGAAAAGAGTTCATTCGCATGAATTTGCGGGTCTACAGGGTCTCAAGACCGTGCAGGTAGGGCCGCAAAACGGTGGGGATTGTGACCGATCCGTCGGCATTCTGGTAGTTCTCCAGAACCGCGATCATCACACGCGGCAGCGCCAGTCCGGAGCCGTTAAGGGTGTGGACAAACTCCGGCTTGGAACCAGCTTCTCGTCGGAACCGGATGTTCGCGCGCCGAGCCTGGAAGTCGGTGAAGTTGGAGCAGCTCGAAACCTCCAGCCACTCACCCACGCCCGGTTCATCGCCACAGCCGGGAGCAAACAGCTCCAGGTCAAATTGGCGAACGTTGGAGAATCCCTTGTCACCCGTGCAGACATTGATCAACCGGTAAGGAATTTCCAGCGCCTTGCAGACGTCCTCCGCATCGTTCAGCAGCGACATCAGTTCGTTGTCGGAATTTTCCGGGACGGAGAGCTTCACCATCTCCACTTTATCGAACTGGTGGCCGCGTTTGATGCCTCGCACGTCGCGTCCCGCCGACATCTTTTCTCGCCGAAAACAGGGCGTGTAGGCGACATACTTGATCGGCAGATCAGCGCCATCCAGAATCTCGTCGCGATGCAGATTGGTGACAGGCACCTCGGCGGTCGGGACAAGCCAGAGATCGTCCTCGACATCGCGATACTGGTGATCGTGGAACTTCGGGAGCTGTCCCGTACCCACCAGGCACTCCTCTTTCACCACAAATGGCGGATAGATCTCTGTGTACCCGTGCTTCTGCACATGCAGGTCCAAAAACCAGGTGATGAGCGCACGCTGCAAGGCTGCGCCCGATCCCTTGAGAACATAGAACCGCGATCCGCTGATTTTCACGCCGCGCTCGATGTCGAGAATGCCGAGATTCGCGCCGATTTCCCAGTGGGGTTTCGGGGTGAAATCAAACCCGCGCGGAGTTCCCTCTACACGAACGACCTGATTATCACGATCATCTTTTCCGACGGGCATTTGTGGATCAGGGATATTCGGAATGGTGAGCATGACGGTGCGCTGCTCCACCTCAAGTTCCTTCATGCGCACTTCCAGCTCGGCGATCTTATCCCCGATCTCCCGCATGGCGATCTTCAGCGTCTCGCGCTCGGCGTCATCCTTCAGTCGACCAATCTCTTTGGACCCTGCGTTGCGCTCAGCGCGGAGTTCGCCACTCTGGGTTTCAATACCACGGCGCTCCTCGTCAATGGCGAGAACACGGTCGATCTTCGCAGGGTCATCTCCGGTGAGGGCGATGCCGCTTTTGACTATTTCGGGCTCTTCCCGAATCTTACGAATATCCAGCATATTGGGCGTCTACTTCCAATCTTATTCGGTCCATTTCACAGAGAGACAAGTGGACCGGGATTGAAATGTTACCACGAAATCGGGTTTGGGGTCCGTACTTTGTGCATCCCAAGAATCGGTTATCCACCGACTGGTTGGTTGCAATACGTGTACGCCTATGTTATAATCATTTGCTCTGGAGAGATGGCTGAGTGGTCGAAAGCGTCCGCCTGCTAAGCGGAAGTGGGGTTGAATAGCCTCACCTCGGGTTCGAATCCCGATCTCTCCGCCAGTAGTTATGGTCGGTTAGCAGACGACCTGTTGCACCGAAAACAATTATGAAAAATAGAATTAACCACGTTCGTCAAAGTACGATTGCAGTCGGATTCGCCGCCGCTTCACTGGTGGCGATATCCAGCGTAGCCCATGCCATGCCGGTGGATCAATACCTGAAACTCCGCCGAACATCGGGCTGTGATCGTTCGCTCGCCTATTCTACTGTCGCCGCCAACGCTGCTAACTACGAGGGCAAAATCCTCGAGTTGCGCGGTACGGTAAATGGCAGCCTTCGCCGCGAATCTGCTGTCACCTTCATGCTCACCATGCAGGGCAAAGGAATCTTCCTCGACGCCCCTGCCGCCGACACCCGAATGGTTACGGAAGTTGCCAACCAGTCGGTGCGTGTGCTGGTTAAAGTAACAGAACAAAAAACGGGCAATATTGTTCCATTGCAGGCCCTGGCTATTGCGTATGACGGAGAAGTAAACCTCCGCGAGCAGGAAGCCGAAGCCACTTCCAACCGACGCGTATCACAGGATCGACCCTCTATCAGCAACACACACTTTGGTTCGCGAGGCGGATCGCAGGTTGCATCAGTAGGATCGGCCAATCAGGTTAACCTTACAGAGATCTCGGCGCTCGGCAAGCAGGTGCTCACCGCCGAAGCCCTCGCGATCTATCCCTACTACA
>JBDUAM010000374.1:0-9300 GCA_040004655.1 Chthonomonadales bacterium
CGCTCTGTCGAGCATGAGTTGTAATAGACGCGATGCGCGCCATGGCAACAGTTGCGGGTTCAAGTCCAATTAGATAGATGCCGGCCTTGTTGGCAATTTCACGGTATTTTGAAAGCGTGGACTCTTCTGAGGCCATCACCAATATCTGGCGGCTCTCATCACGGCCCTTGATAGTAGTTGGCAAATTCGTGTGTGCATACACGCCGTCTTCTTCACGAAGAATATGTTGATGGGAAACCTCCATATCAAGGAGGGCCTTCATCTCTGGATCAGGAACGTTGGGAATGTCGAGTATGCGTGTCACAACCTGACGCGAAGGAATGCTCATGACGGCTGACTTGGTGTTTAGTTCCATACGGTCGATGAGTTGGCGCAGTGTTTCTGCGATTATATCCGCATTAATAACTTCGCTATTCTTAATGCTATTGTGAGGTATCGGCTCGGAGTCGATTTTGATAACCTGCGGGTCGGGCCACGTGCCCTGAACCTGCGTAACGCAGATCTCGGTCTCGTTAATGTCAATTCCGATTGTTTGACGAACCTTATTCCGTTGCATTTTTTAACTCCGTGTGATTGGATATCTTGAATTCGACACACATTTGAGAAGGCGCCAACTGGCACCATCAAGACTGTACTTGCATTATAAATCAAGCGTGGTCTACCTTCATCCCCCGTTAGGTGGATATTGGTTGTAATAAGATTTAAGTGGGCTAAATGGGGCGTTTTTGACCGAGCGAGGGTGTTATTCTGGCGCTGTTAACGGGCGTTAAAGCAGTTTTTATCGGCGCAGCAGCGGCGCGATTCAACAATGACGGGCCAATGGGCTTTTCATCAGGGGCAATCGTGTAGTTGGCAACATACCGAATAGTTGTTAAAGAAGCGGTAACAACTCCGGATTTTGCACCTTTACGCTTTGCAACTTCTGCATCCGCAATATTTACCATCCGCGGCATCTGAATGATGTCTGACAGGAAGTGGGAAATGGCCTGGTCAGATCCCTTAATTGTTATGTTGTTAATGATAGGGTCGTAGACCTGAATAGGCTTCGGCTTTGGTGGTTCTGAAGGATCAGCCATATCCTGCTGATTTGCTGGCACAAAGACATCTCGCCACGCGACAATTTCCACCTGATCGGCGGCAGCCACCATGCGAAGATTGCCTTCGAATACGGATCGCTCATGTGGGCTCTGTGCTGCCATGGGGAACTGTCCCGGAACGTAAGCGCTGTTTGTGCTCACGATATTAACGTACTTATCGATGTTCGACTGCATCACGTTCCGCTCAAATTCCAAATGTCGAACTTGAAGTACCTGCCATCCGCAGTAAGTCACGGCGAACACTGCTGCTCCAATGGGTATTGCCAGTAAAAGGCCTTTGTTTCGAACGAGGAAAGATGGACCCTTCATCAGTTACTCAGTTCACATTCGGCGGACTATTCCGCAGGCGAACGAAAGATTTCAGGGTTCTTGAGTATCCGTTTGTAGTAAATGTTGCCACGACACCCACGCTGGCGACCTTTGAAAGCTCAGTAGCGGTTGGTGCGTTCGGGTTCGCTGTTGTTACCCAGGAAGACCCGCCTGGCGAGTACTGGTTGTTTGACACGTAATAGGTGAATGTCAATGCCGTGCAACCTGGAATCAACGTCGTGGTCACGCCGTTTAGGGTCTTTTTAAGCGCGTGAGTGTCAGATGCATAATAGAAGCGCGCGTACGTCCCAGTTGTATTTGTATAGAGGGAAATCGAATTTGAACTTGCGGCCTGGAAACAGGATGGTGTTGTGGCATAGACCTGTGCATTCCTCAGGTTGTCACATAGTGTATCCATCGGAATTCGGGCCATCTTATCCGCCAGGTTTTGACCAGGCACGACAGACACGCCGATGCCAGTCAGCTGGAGAACGCTGAGAAGGCCCGCACCAACTACCAGTGCGCAAAGGCAGGATACAAGCATTTCAATTAGCGTGTTACCACGCTGACGTTTCATAGATAATCTCATATTCCTGCCCTCGCAAGATAGGTCGACATCGTTGCTAATGTTGGGTACCCGGTAATCGTTGGGAACACGGTAACTTTCACCATCACAGTTCGTAACGCATTGCCTGCCGGCGCCGTGGGTATGGATCCGGTAACCGTCAGGTCGCTCATTACAGTTGTCGTGACCTTATAGCGTGCGTTTGCCGTGTTAGCGTCACTCAAGACCTGAGCGCCATCGTAATAGTGAACAAGTGGAGTTGCATACGTGTACTCGGGCGTGTTATAGAAGCCAGTTTCTTTAATGACTTCCATCTGCTGGCGGGCAAGATTTGTAGCAATCCCTTGATCGGTAGCCAGCTGAGACATGTTGTAGTTGAATTTCCAGAGAAGAATGATGACAACCGTACATACGGCAAATACCAGAGCAGACACCAGGACTTCAACGAAAGACGTCCCGCGCATTCTGCTGCGTGGGCTGATTCGAAGACCCTGGTGCCGTGACACCTGCATAAGGACTGGATTATTGAATGGCATTGTTGTGTCCCCGCTATAGACCTGATAATTCGATTGGTGTAAATTCTCCCCTCCCAACACAATTGCCAGGAGGGGAGTAAACAACTTGTTAAGCTTGAGACTAGTTGCTATCGATACCTGGTTCAAACGTGCCATGTTTGGCGCACTTGACTCGGTAAGTATCTGTGGTGCCACCTACGCCTGCTTCAACGGTAAGCGCTCCGCCCGTCGGGCAGATGGGTACGGCGGTCAAGTCGGGCTCATTGGCCGTGGATACGGCGCCAACGAAGGAACTGTAGTCTGCCAATAAGCCAGATACTTTTTTGGCCTGGACAGCGTTAGCAATTGTCTGCAGGTTGGCTCGGCAGGTCTTCTTCTGTGAGTCACCGACTGCGCTCAGATAGAGTGGGAGGGCGACGGACATGAGGATCGCGAGGATCAAGACGACCACGAGTAGTTCGATGAGCGTAAAACCACGTCGTTTGTTGCTAATTGCTTTTACCATTGTATTCTCCTATTAGAGGTAGTGTAATCTGGCTGGAACTATTTCCAGCCAGTTTACTTTTTGGGCGGGACTTAGTTGCTATCGATACCCGGTTCAAACTTGCCATGGCCGGTTGCATCACATTTCACCTGGAAGGTCGTGTTGGAACCCGATGATCCGTTAGCAAGCGTATATGCACCGCCGTTCGGGCATTTCGGAACAGACGTCAAGTCCGTCAGGCTGGTGGTAACGACGCCAGCAGTTATCAGGGCGCCGTAGTCATTTGCCAGGTTTCGAACTTTGGCTGAGAGGACCGTGTTTGCGATGGTCTGCATGTTGGCCCGGCACGTCTTCTTCTGGGAGTCGCCGACTGCGCTCAAGTAGAGCGGAAGCGCAACCGACATCAAGATTGCAAGAATCAATACGACGACGAGCAGCTCGATAAGCGTGAAACCACTCTTCTTACTTCGGATGTTACGGGTCATTCTATTCTCCTATTGAGAGTGAGTTGGGAAGTGAGGCGCCGCATGGCATCTCGTTCCCGGCAGCCACTATTGACTGCCTTGGTGACATCCTACTTTCGGATGCCTCAGGTGGTGCTGCATGATCCAATTAAAGGCCTGTTAGTCGCTACACTTTCCCTGAGTCTGTAATTTAGCCCTGGGGATGGCTCTGCAACCTGTTACCGACTGTTGGATCTCTTCTGACCGAGAGTTGGTCATAAATTTGACCGCCTCCCCGTCAAATATCTCATTTACTGGCTGTCAACGCCAGGCTCGTATGTACCATGCGTTGTACACTTGGCTCGAAAACTCAAGTTTGTTAGAGCGGCGCCTTGCTCAACCGAGTAAGTTCCACCGGTCGGGCACTTTGGCACTGCTGATAGGTCCGGTTCCAGAGTAGTGGACACCGCCCCGTAAAATCCGCTGTAGTCTGCGGGCCTGCTGCTTACATAGTTCGCCTGTACAGCATTTGCTATAGTTTGCAGGTTTGCTCGACATACTTTCTTTTGCGAGTCGCCAACCGCGCTCAAATAGAGCGGGAGTGCTACGGACATTAAAATGGCAAGGATCAGAACGACAACGAGCAGTTCAATGAGGGTAAAGCCACGTCGCTTGCGATTGATGGAGGTTACCATCTTAGTTCTCCTGTTTAGATTAGAACGGTAGGAGCGCAGGTTCGCTGCACTCCCGCCGCATGTTAGTGATTGCTAACGGTTGTCAACACCCGGCTCAAATGTGCCGTGCAGAACAACACTGCACCTCACTTTGAACGTCGTGTTGTCTCCAGAGTTGCCTGTCTCGACGGAATACGTACCACCGCTTGGACATATGGGAGAATTTACAAGATCCAATTCCTTGTCCGTGCTAACCGCGCCCATTAATGTGGAGTAGTCTGAAAGCAGACTACGGGTGCGTGATGCCTGGACTGCAGTGGAAATGGTCTGCATATTGCTCCGGCAAGTCTTTTTCTGGGCATCGCCGACTGCACTCAGATAGAGCGGCAGTGCAACGGACATCAGAATTGCTAAAATCAGAACAACTACCAGGAGTTCGATGAGCGTGAACCCTCTTTGGGCAGCATGCCTGTTTAAGCGGAGATTCCTAATCATGGAAGCCTCCAATTTCTTCCTGAATGCGGCCATCTACGTGGTCCGCAATCAATCAGGAGAGCGGACTAGTTAGAGTCAACCCCAGGTTCAAAGGAACCATGGATTGAACAAGCGGCTTTGAATGTCGTATTGTCACTGGAAGAGCCATTTGCCAGCGAATATGTGCCAGACGACGGGCACTTCGGAACAGCGCTAAGGTCAGGAAGGTTGGCGACTGTTACGCCCGCGCCGATGATTGTGCCGTAGTTGGCGTAGTTGTTCTTAATCTTGCTGGCAAGTACTGCGTTGGCAATGGTCTGCAAGTTAGCTCGGCAGGTCTTTTTCTGGGCGTCACCAACTGCACTAAGGTAGAGCGGTAGTGCAACGGACATAAGGATGGCTAGAATCAGGACGACAACGAGGAGCTCAATGAGCGTAAATCCTCGGCGGGTAAATCGGGTCTTGCGATTCATGGCAGTCTCCAGTTCCCTTCCGGGTGTAATTGATGAGGCGGCCATGGTAGATTTGCCGACTCATTTATTTCTGTACATCTTAGATCTGACCGGGTCACAGCAGATCAAAATCTGTTGTGGGTCTATGTGACCAAACGAATCAGGATTGCGCATATCGTCTCTCCCGGCAATGAGTGGGTCACTGCATCTTGAGAGATCTTGTCAGGTCCCGCTAATTGTTGAAAATTGCGGGTCCGTTACAATTGTCCATTATAAACGGGTTCCATCGAATGGTCATCCACCGTTAGGTGGATTTAGGTAGCGTTGAGTTTCAACCTATTTATGGACGACGTTCGTCAAGTTGAACACGGGCATATAGAGTGCGAGGAGGACAAAAAGGACAATGCCTCCGACCACCACTGTCATGGCAGGTTCCATGATTCTCGTGAGTTTGCCGACTGTGTATTCAATGTCCCTGTTGTAGAACTTCGTGATTTCGGAGAGCATCTCATCGAGGTTTCCCGACTGCTCGCCGGCTGCGATCATCCTGACGACAAGCGGTGGAAACTGTCCGGTAGCTTCAAGCGGGGCAGTAAGCGTAGCGCCTTCTTTCACCTGCACGGTTACTTTGTTGATGGCTTCCATGATAATTACGTTTCCAGAGGTCTGCGCTGAGATTGCAAGAGCGCGCAGAATGGGCACGCCAGCCTGAACCGATCCGGCGAACGTCTGTGTAAATCGAGACACTGCGATCTTACGGTTCAATTTGCCAAGCAATGGCAGCTTAAGCGATAACTGGTCAAATACCCGCCGCCCCTTAGGCGAGGCGTGATATTTCTTCAAGAACTTGATGCCAACGTAGATGCTGATTCCCACGGCCCACCAGTAGTGAACAATGACAAAACTCATGGTAACGAGAAGCTGCGTGACAGGCGGAAGCTCAGCGCCAAACTGTACGTACACGTTTGCGAAAACCGGCACGATGAAAACGAGCATGAAAATAACCACCGCGATGGAGGCAAACATAACAACCATCGGATAGACAAATGCCGCCTTTACCTTCTCGCGAAGATCGGCTTCCTGGTCGAACTGTTGAGCCGCAATCTCCAGGGTCTGATCGAGAACACCACCGGTCTCACCTGCTTGAACGAGGGCGACATATTTCTCGTTAAAGACTTTTGGGTGACGGCGAAGTGCGTCCGCAAGGGTGCTTCCTGTAAGAACAGAGAGGCGAACGTCATTGAGCGCGTCGGCAAAAGTCGAATTCTCGGTCTGGGTGGCCACGATATGGAGACACTCAATGATGGAGAGACCGGCGCGAACAAGGGTCGCGAGCTGGCGACTCATGACGACCATGTCGCCGATTTTGACCTTCTTTTTTCGCTTCGGACGCGAGCCTTCGGTGGAAGCCTTCTCCTGGATCTCAACTACGAACAGGTCCTTGGCACGCAGCATTTCTCTCGCTTCATTCACATGGCGGGCATCTACCACACCAAGTTTTTGAGCGCCGTTACGATCACGGGCAGTATATGTAAACGATGACATTTGTTTAGAAGTCCTCCGCAAAGAGTACGCGCATCACCTCTTCGGGTGTAGTGATGCCGCTCTTAACCTTTTCAATCCCACTCATTCGCATGGTCATCATGCCGTCCGTTTCCGCTTGTGTCTGGAGTTGGTCGCCAGAAGCGCCCGCCAGAACCATTTCACGAAGTTGATCCGTCATCGACATGATTTCGTACACAGCAGTTCGTCCCTTCATTCCACGGTTACTGCATTTCTCGCAACCCGCCCCACGGGTAAGCATGAAATCGGAATCGCCTTCTGGGACGTCAATCTTAAGTTGGCGCAACATATCTTTGTTGGCCGGCAACGGCTCTTTACAGTTGGGACAAATGGTTCTCAACAGTCTTTGGCCGATAACGCCAATGAGGGCAGAACTAACAAGGAAAGGCTCAATTCCCATGTTTTGGAGTCGAGTAAGGGCTCCGGCGGCGCTGTTAGTGTGAAGAGTACTGAGCACAAGGTGACCTGTAAGGGCAGCCTGTACGGCAATCTCAGCCGTTTCACGATCTCGAATTTCACCGACCATCACCACGTCAGGGTCCTGGCGAAGCAGGGTGCGCAGGCCAGCGGCAAACGTGACGCCGATATTGGTGTTAATCTGCATCTGGTTTACACCCGGCATGTTGTATTCCACCGGGTCTTCAACCGTGTTAATGTTGCGTATCGAATCGTTGATCTGGTTTAGTGCAGCAAACAGAGTTGTCGATTTTCCTGATCCTGTCGGGCCCGTAACCAGCATAATTCCGTGTGGCCGTGTGATGAACTCCTCGAATAATTTCTTCTGCGGCGGAAAGAAGCCCAGCGTGGCCGAGTTCGCAAAACTGCTCTGTTTGGCGAGAAGTCGCATAACGACTTTTTCACCATAAATCAACGGTAGAATGGAGACGCGAAGATCGAACTGAGCTCCGTTATCTGACTTGTACGCAAATCTACCATCCTGGGGTCGTCTACGTTCGGCGATGTTCATGCCGGAGATAATTTTAATTCGGGAAACTACGGCCGGGTAATTTCTGCGAGGGATAACTGCCTGTTCGTACAACAGGCCGTCAATTCGATACCGAACCCGAACAGTGCCTTCTTGCGGTTCAATGTGTATGTCACTGGCGCCAGAGGCAACTGCCGAGCCTACGATGCTGTTGACCAGTCGAACAATCGGCGCATCCTCCGCGAGGCCGAGCAGGGTGTCAACGGAGAGCTCTGGGTCTTTACCGTCTTCTTCGGCGATTTCGTCGAGTACGGACTGGGTCTTTTGACGACCATCGTAGACCCGGTTGGTGGCGTCGGTCAGGTCCTGCTCAAAGGCGATATAGGGAATTACTCTCTTCTTGAGCCTTCCGCGCAAGTTATCCAGTGTAACCAGGTCGAGCGGATCGGCCATCGCCAGGTGGACAGTCTCTTCTGACTCGAGGAACGGAAGAACCAGATGACGACGTGAAACTGACTCGGGTATAGACCGCGCAACTTCGGCGTCGATCTGAATATCGGAGAGATCGACGAACGGAAAGCCAGTAGATTCAGTAAGGTACTTCCCAACAACTTTTGGTTTCAGAAACCCGAGTGAAACAAACGACTGACCCAGAAAACATTCACTCTCAATGTGGTGCTCAAAGGCGAGCTCCAGTTGCTCGGGCGTGATGAGGCCATCGGCAACAAGACGGTCACCAAGAAAGGGTTTTGGAGCAGCTATATCAAAGGTGGGCACAAACAAACTCCTCATTCGAACGATATTCTGTTCGTGAAACGCCAGTAATCGAATTATGCTCTTAACGGCAACTCCTGTTATCCTCCCAATGGTGGATTTACAATTTAAAAGCCTGATTTTTACATTATTTAATGTTTCGAGAGATATTAAAATGTTAACAAAGCGCGGATCAAGCGGTTTTAATTTTCGTTTTGGCGTATAACCAATTGAATTCTTGAAATGGCTGGATGGTCGGGTTGTAAGCCGATTTCATGCTATCCTATTAAGATCACCAACATGTTTCAGGGAAAATCTTAGGTATAGATCTGGTCGCAGGAAGCCCTGGACTTGTCGTAGAATTCCGTTTTAGAATATTCCTTGGCTGAATAGGCTGATAGAATTCTCAGAAACGTGAACTGCTGTCTATGTCGTAGGAAAAAACAGAGATGTTCTGTAATTTAGGAACGCTCATCAATAAGGAAAACATTATGACAACCTACAAATCTACACTCCTTCGCTCTCTGTTCGGTGGAATGGGCATTGCCACATTTCTGACCGCAGGGCTATGCCCTTTCGCTCAGTCACAAGCCGCACATTCCAAAAAAGCTGCGAGTCACTCGCATGCCAAAATCACGGCGGCCCAGGCTGAGGCGGTGGCGCTTAAGAAGTACCCCGGCAAGGTCGAGGGCAAAATCAACTTCGAAAATGAGGAAGGTTCGTGGCAATATGCCGTGAACGTCCGTTCCGGTAAAACGCTGCGCGAAGTGATGGTCGACGCCAACACTGGCAAGATCGCCAATGTGGAAGTGACGACGAAGGCTGAAGAAACGAAAGAGCAGAAGGCAGAAGCAGCACACAAAAAGCACCCGACGGGTGGCAAATCTCACTGATTGTATTTTCGAACCTGAGCAACAGCCGACCACATGGTCTGGAGCTCTGGAGACTACCGAGGAACAGCAGAAGCCGGTAGGGCTGTCCCTACCGGCTTCCCTTCGCGCGCCCTATGGCTCTCACGCGGTTGTATCGTTATTCTTCGCGGATTC
>JBDUAM010000452.1:0-2776 GCA_040004655.1 Chthonomonadales bacterium
AAAAAGAATGTATTCCCCACTAGCTTTGGCTAATCCTTTATTCATAGCATGATAGATCCCATTGTCAGGCTCACTTAACCAAAAGTCTATCTGATCAGAGTTTGTAGAGAGGAATTCGACCGTGCCATCGTCAGATGCTCCATCAATAATGATGACTTCCAAATCCCTACTCCGGAAGGGCGCTAAGTTTTCCACTAGAGCCCCTACTTCCGCGCGATCGCGATAAACAACTACCACAATGGAGACAAGAGGACACACAACCGCCGGGGTTATGCTACACCTGCAGCCGCCTTGTAACCGACTGAAGCCGGACTGTATTTCAGGAGCCATTGACGAAAACGGAGATGTAGACATGGAGATAGCGCTGCATCTGTTTTTATCACCTAAATAATGTCCTAATCCATTCAATGCTTCCTCAGTCTGTCAGTGCTCATATTTTCGTATCAAAATTATAAACTCCAAAGCAGCGGGTCTGCCAGAATTAGGAAAAGCTGGCATCGCAAATCTTTTAAAGATAAACACAGGTCGTGAACAGGAGCTAAAGTCTCAGGTGAAGGAAGTCTCAATAGACTATTTCGGGAATTGAGGTTGTGCGCTTCATATACCCGAATTCGAACTTATCAAGATTGATAAGATTATATTGAGTTGAGGATGATCCTAGGCGATCGTCGGAGGACGTTTTTAGGGTGAAAATTTCCACAATTCTAAAGGAGTTTCGTCACAGTCTGCCAGTGCAACATAGCCTGGAAAATACTATTGACCGGGGAAAAGAGCGAAATAGGCGTGCTGCATTAACCGGCGCCGCCTCAACCATAGCTCGTGCCGTCCAAGCCGGGACATCGCTTATTACGGTGCCACTTACTATTCACTATCTTGGGACTGAGAGATTCGGTCTTTGGATGACCATTAGTTCCGTATTAGCCATGGCAGCATTTGCAGATTTTGGACTGGGCAATGGCGTTTTAAATACGGTTGCCACAGCCTACGGCAAAGATAACATCCAAGGTATTCGAAGCGCGATTTCCAGCGGGGTGGCGGTGCTTGCTGCTATTGCCACTGGGGTGCTTGTCTTGTATTTTTTTGTATACCACTTCGTTTCCTGGGGCGATTTTTTTCGCGTCGTATCCCCACAAGCCCGATTAGAGGCAGGTCCGGCGCTGACCGTATTCGTTGTTTGTTTCGCCCTAAATATCCCATTGGATGTTGTTCAGAGGGTCCAACTGGGGATGCAGAGAGGCTACCGCAACGGTCTTTGGCAAATGTCTGGAAGCGTGTTCGGTCTCGCGGGTGTGTTGGTTGGCATATGGCTTCAAGTCAGTTTGCCTGTGCTGGTGATGGCTATCGCGGGTGGGCCACTTTTTGCAACTCTGCTAAATGCAATTCACTTTTTTGGTGCAATCAGAAAGGATCTTCGGCCGAGTCTAAGTTTGATCTCTCGTGACGTCATCTTTGAAATAGCAAGAATTGGCGGACTATTCTTTGTGCTTCAATTATGCGTGTCTGTGGCGTTCTCGGCAGATAATTTCATCATTGCACGCACTTTGGGCGCGATTCAGGTGCCGGATTATTCGATCCCGCAACGTCTTTTCGGGCTGATCTCAATGGTTGTGGCAATGTTAGTCAGCCCGCTCTGGCCCGCTTATGGAGAGGCGATCTCACGTGGCGATATGAAGTGGGTGCGTAAAACCCTAAAGGGGTCATTATTGATGGTTTTCGTCTTGGCCTTGGCAGCTAGCGGCTTGCTGCTCATGTTAGCCCCCTGGATAATTCGTCTATGGGTTGGTACCCGCATCCATACATCTTTTGCACTTCTTCTTGGACTGGCCATCTGGACTGTGATGGACTGTTGCGGCAACACTCTCGCAATGTTTATGAACGGCGCAAGCATCATAAGGTTCCAGGTCATTGTTGCTTCTTTATTTGCGGTCACTTGCATAACGACGAAGTTATTCCTGACTCGTCACTACGGCTCTGTGGGAGTCCCTTGGGCGACCATCATAACGTACGGACTGGTCAGCGCAGTTCCATGCGCATTTTACGTTCCGCGCGCCTTGGCCAGGTTGCATGTCACGCGACAAACAATATCGGTTGCTCCTTCAGCACACGATATAATTGAGATCTAGATATGTATAAATATCCAGTTTATCAACCCTCTCTCTCGGGCAATGAAAAGAAATATGTGAACGAATGCCTCGATTCGACCTGGATATCGTCGAAAGGACGATTCATCCCTGAGTTTGAGCGAAGTTTTGAAAGCTGGATCGGCGTTCGTCACGCTGCAGCAGTAAGCAACGGTACTGTTGCGATTCATCTTGCACTCGTTAGTCTCGGAATTGGACTTGGTGATGATGTGATTGTTCCTACGCTCACATATGTTGCCTCCGTAAATTCGATCACTTATACAGGTGCAACTCCGGTATTCTGTGATTCCCTTGAGAGCACGTGGCAGATGGATCCCGAGGATGTACGCCGTAAAATTTCGCCGCGCACAAGAGCAATCATGGCCGTCCACTTATATGGACAACCGTGCGATATGGATGAACTCCTGAAGATCGCACGAGAATATAATCTTTTTCTCATCGAAGATTGTGCTGAGGCTTTTGGAACTTACTACAAAGGCAAGCACGTGGGTAGCTTCGGAGAGATCAGTACATTCAGTTTCTTCGGAAACAAAACTATCACGACTGGCGAAGGTGGTATGGTCGTGACTAACGATGAGACCCTCCATGATCGCGTGGTTCATTTTAAGGGTCAGGGTCTCGCCAAGCATCGCGAG
>JBDUAM010000131.1:0-2771 GCA_040004655.1 Chthonomonadales bacterium
AAAAATGTGATTCTCATCTTCCTGCAGGGCGGGCCAAGTCATATTGATATCTGGGATCCGAAGCCTGACGCGCCAGAAAATGTTCGGGGGCTCTTCAAGCCCATCAACACAAAGATTAATGGCTGCCAGGTCTCGGAAGTGATGCCAAAGCTCGCGCAGCAACTCGACAAGGCGACCCTCATCAGATCGGTGAGTTATACGCCAAATGGGCTCTTTAACCACACGGCCGCCATGTATCAGATGTTGACCGGGGAACAGGCCGATAAAGTTTCGCCATCTGGCCAGTTGGAACCTCCGGCCCCGACGGACTTCCCAAACATGGGTAGTCAGATTTCAAAAATAAAACCACCAGACGTCCCGATGCTTCCGTTCGTTATGCTTCCTCGACCCCTTCAGGAGAGCAACGTGATCGGCAAGGCTGGTACAGGCGGATTCCTGGGTAAGGCGTATGATCCGTACTACGCCTACCCACCAGGCAGCGACACCGATCAGACCAAAATGGATCACATTAAGCTAGATGACTTTACATTGAGAGCCGAAATCAGCAAATCCCGATTAGAGCGTCGCGCGAATCTCCGGACATTGTTGGATAGCGGAATGCCTGAGCTTGAGAAGGCAGTGCGACCTTATGCCCTGAATGAATATTACGGCAAGGCATTCGACCTGATTCTCTCAGGCAAGGCTCGCGAGGCATTTGACCTGAGCAAGGAGCCAGCCGCCATTCGGGATCGTTACGGTCGACACACTTTTGGACAGAGCGCATTACTTGCTCGACGGTTGATCGAAGCCGGAACAAGATTTGTGCAGGTCAACTGGCCATCTGTGGCAAATGGCGATCCGCTCACCACTGCCTGGGATACGCACGCTGCCAACTTTGGTCCGCTAAAGAATATTCACTGCCCAAAACTTGATAGCGCTCTCAGCTCGCTACTGGAAGATCTCGATCATCGAGGGCTACTCGACAGCACCCTGGTTGTTGCAATAGGGGAGTTTGGTCGATCTCCAAGACTCGGAGTGAGCACGTCTGGAAATGGAAATGCTCCCGATGGCCGCGACCACTGGCCGTATTGTTACACCGCGATGATTGCTGGGGGCGGAATCAAGCGGGGGGCAGTCTATGGCAAATCAGACGCGACGGCATCCTCGCCGATTGAGAATCCGGTTCACCCAACGGAAATTCTCGCAACCATCTATCACACGCTTGGAATTCCACCGGATACGATTACCTATAACCACTTGAACCAGCCACGCGAATTAGTGAAGGCCAAGCCTGTAATCGGCCTCTTCTAACTCTAATAACGGGCTCAAAATCCACTCTGATTTTGAGCCCGTTTTGTCGTCTACTATAGATAATTATTTTCAAATATATTTCAAGATATATATCATTGTTGAATAATATGTCGTATAATAAAACATCACTGTAAAATGATGTATTGCTTTATCGTTGCGGGCAATGACCCGGACAGAAGGACTAAAAATGAACGCAGTTGGATTTGCTCCCGTCGCCGCCGCTAATCAGGATACATTTTTCAATCAGCTCATGCGGGACAATTATCGCAAGGCATACAGCTTTGCGTACCGAATGGCTGGAAATCGCGAAGACGCCGAAGATCTAACCCAGGAAGCCTTTGTTCGAGCCTACCGAGCATTCCATCGATATGACACCTCCCGTCCATTCGAGCGATGGCTGTTCCGCATCATTGCCAATCTATTCGTAGACAAATTACGGACTCGACCTAAACTTGCTCCGGTCTCCCTCGATTCCCCAATGGAAGGCACAGATGGCGATCGGCTGTTTAGCGAAATCGCAGATTACGAAGCGGATCCATCACACGTAGTGATGAAAGAAATTGTCGACGAGACCATTCAGGGGGCATTAACATCCCTACCGCTGCCATTTCGCCAAACGGTTTTGCTAACAGATGTCGAGGGTCTTTCGTATGAAGAAGCGGCGGAATTACTTGGTTGTGCGGTTGGTACAATCAGAAGTCGCCTGCACCGTGCCCGAATGATGATGCGCGCTTACATGAAGTCTCACACGTCGTTGTCCATGCCCGGGATCGGCTCTTAACTCTGATTTTTGCAAGCGGGGTGGTCATTCGGATGTTAGTTGGTCCCGGCAGGGGTGGACTCATGCGGGTAAACTGATTGTACATTTCGACATAGGAAATCTCCCTTAACAATGAAACGCGCCCCGCTTGTCATCCTTTTTGTCACACTCTTCCTGGACTTACTCGGATTCAGTATCATCCTCCCGTTGCTCCCAGTTTACATCAAGCACTACGGGGGCACGCCGGTTGTTGGAGGGATTCTGTTAGCATCCTTCAGTATCATGCAGTTGATTTTTTCTCCCATCTGGGGACGGATGTCGGACCGTTTAGGTCGACGACCGATGATGCTTTTGAGCTTGATTGGATCCGCTGTAAGCTATTTTGCGTTTGGTTCAGCGCCTAATATTTATATATTGTTCCTGGCCAGGATTTCCGCCGGCGTGTTGAGTGCTGCCAGCTTACCTACGGCCCAGGCTTATATTGCTGACGTTACGACTCCCGACAAACGCGCTGGAGGAATGGCGATGATCGGCGCTGCGTTTGGACTTGGGTTTGCGTTTGGACCTATCATAGGTGGATTTCTAAGCCAACATCCGTTACTGGGAATTCCGCCGCTGGCCATGCCTTCCTATTTTGCTGCATCTCTTGCACTTATCAATTTCGGCTTCGCATTCTTCTTACTTCCCGAAACACATCACGACCGATCAAAAACTATCGAAG
>JBDUAM010000329.1:0-2769 GCA_040004655.1 Chthonomonadales bacterium
TGAGTTCCATAACACAAAGCGTTTCACGGGTAGTCGCAGGTGAAACGGAGCTGTGTATTCTCTGCCCAATACTTTGCAGATCATGGCGGAGATCAGGTCATGAATCGTGCTCGGTTCGCCGCTAACAATGTAGATGTCATTCTTCTCAATGAAATCTAGAATTCGGCGAAAGATGTAGACGATGTACTGCAAAGATAAATCGTTTGGAAGTGTGCGAAGAAACCTGTCCATCAACATCAGATGCTTAACAGGTGTTCCCGAGATCTTCTCAAACTCTCGCAGAAGGGCAAGATCTTCCAGATTGATGGGTGCCTTCTCGGCCTCGTCTTTGCGAAGCCAGAGAATCCGGTCGTCCGGAATGCCCATGGCCTGCGCCTTGCGCACGTATTCTACGGGGGTCATGATATGAAACACGCGAATGCCACGACGCTCCAGATCAGCACCGATCGCAAGCCATGTATCAGTACGCTCCCAAATAGAACAGAAGGCAACAGCAAGGGAGGGTTGGGTCATAATTTCTTAACCTGTGCAAAAGATTTTAGTCCGCGTTAGAACATCTCTTGGCGTGGGATTGGAAGCTCGTTGGCTCCAATCCCTATTATGACGTAAATCATTTCCTTAATGTTCAGTTACAATCGTAAGATATTTCGGACAAATTTTCAATGGCCAGGTGTACCCGTTTGCCATCTTTCTACATTACGAAACTACAATCTGTTTATGGACAGGCCGTTATTCAACAATTATGTAGCGATTTCGGGCCATAATGTCCCCATATTTCAAAGTTGGAGAAGAATTGATTGATGGACGCCAGAGCCGTGATCAACACTAATGTTGCCTCGATGCGAAGTGAACCTGGAGGGCGATCCGAACAGGTTAGCCAGGGTTTGTTCGGGGAGACCGTCACCGTTATTGACCATTCCACCGATTACTCCCTCATTCGAACGCCGGATGCGTATGAGGGCTGGACCGCCAACCACAACATATCCATCCTGGAGACAGGTGAGGTCTACCCCAACCCAAAGTCAGCGGCGCTTATTGCTCCCTTGTTTGAACCGCTTTTCAAGGACCCTGATATCCGTTCTGAGCGAATTACTCTTCTCACTCTTGGGAGTATCATCCACGTCGCACAAGAGGATATGACTCGCGCGCTCATTCGAATCAAAGTTCCGAATGGCGACTACGGATTTGTAGGCCGGGATTCGCTCATCGTTCCTGAGTATCCCGATTACATATCCGTCGGACCAAACCTCGCGGTTGTAGCGCACGGGCTGGTAGGAGTGCCCTATTTGTGGGGAGGTAGGTCGTCTTTTGGAATCGATTGTAGTGGCTTCGTGCAGAAGGTCTTCTGGTTGTGCGGACATACCATTCCACGAGATGCCTATGTCCAGGCGAAGCACAACGCGTTCGAGTCCGTCGAGCGTGAGAACCTGAAGGCAGGAGACCTGATCTTCTTTGCCGGCGATCACGATCCACGTGGTCGAGGCATTACACATGTGGGGATGTACTTCGGGAACGGTAGATTTATTCACGCCACCGGTGAGCAGGGAGTGACCATCATGCCACTTGCCGCTGAACCCTACTCGCGTCAATTTAAATGTGCACGTCGGCTCAGCGCCTTTTCGCGCCCGGCAGTTGGATAAACCAGAAATTGACCGTGAGGATTGCGTCGCCTTCCTCCGTCCCCTTCACAGGTCCTTCAAACCACGAACGAAACCTGGTTACGCCGGGAGGGTCCACGTCTTTGATCCGCAACTCCAGTTGCAAAGTCATCCGCGATATATCATCGGCAAGGTGGTCCGATAGTGCGTTTTCAACATCACCAGAATTGCCTTCGAAGAGCGCTTTCTCTCGTATTGCTGCAGCCATTTTTATGATGGTTGCGGGTTCAAGATTGGCAAGCGAAAACGTGGCTTTTTCCTTTGACACAAGATCGTTCATTAATTGATTTCGAGCGCCAATAGACATCTGAGCAAGCGCTATTGCAAATGGACGAGATTCTGATAATGCACCCATTGAGAACCCGCGTAAAACGAACAGTGATCCAGTTCGCGCGTTTTCGAGGTCACTGATGGACTTATGGTAGGAAAGGTAATCATCCATCGTAAACTGGTTGTAGGAGCTGGACCCCGGCGGAGATGGCAACCGCTTTTGTTCGAATTTCAAAAGAGCGGGTAACGGCCAGGTTCGGTGACGATCCAGACAGGCATATGCGTGTTTGAAAGTGATAATGTTATCATTGACCGCTGCAAACCATTCGTTCTCAGTTTTGAGAACCTGGTTCGCCGTGGCGGTGGTCACGATGCCGTCATTTCTTGATCGACCAGATAGATTTAGTTCATCCCTTTTCGGGTCAAGCTCCATCGCCACTTCGTGGTCAAACTGAGCAGCCCAGGATTCCACAAAATGCGAAAAAGAAAAACTCGAGTAATTCGCAATTCTTTGAAGTTTTACTTTCTCCAGAAACAACGGTAGCTTAACCGCTAGATCAGTTGCTGATCGCATCTCTGATACCCATTTTTTGTAGTCTGGTCCGAATGAATCGGCCTCCTTGCCTTCGTCGTCATACGAGAGAATCGGAGACTTTGATTCGAGACTGGGTAAACCATTACTGGTGACTATCGTTTCAACAAAGAGGCAGAGAGTCTCCAGTTCAAACCGAAGTCGACGGAAACCAACGGGTGCAACATTGAGAAGTCCGCGCGCCTCCTTTTCGGCATCGGAAATAATGGATTGGTCGGGATCTTCCCCGGCGGCCTTCAGTTTGGTGTA
>JBDUAM010000316.1:0-9252 GCA_040004655.1 Chthonomonadales bacterium
AGAGGCAGCTTTGTCGAACGCTGCAGCGGTCTCAGCTAACGGAAATCGGTGGGTAACCAATGGTCGAACGTCGATCTTCCGGCTGAAGATGAGGTCGGCAACTTCGTCTTGAATGTCGATATCCGAACTGTAGCTTCCGATTAGGGACTTCTCCAGCATACAGATACTTCCGCCGTCTACTTGCAGGTAATCCTTCATTTTGGTGTGTGCAAACATCTGCACGATTCCACCCGGGCGAACAGCTTCCATTGCCTGTGCCACCGGCTTCTCTTTTGGAACGGCCACGATGGCAACATCCACGCCGCGCCCCTCGGTTCGCGCTTTGCACGCGACGACCACATCATGTTGTGTGGGGTTCAACGCCAGATCAGCGCCAATCGACTCCGAAACTCTTAAACGTCCATCGAGATTATCGGAAGTAATCACGGTAGCCCCGATCATTTTCAGTGCAATGGTAAACAAGAGCCCGATCTGCCCCTGCCCCACAACAAGAACCGTCGAACCAGCCTTAACCCCGCACCTTCGAATGCCCTTTATCACCGTGTTCAACGGCTCGATGAACGCGGCTTCTTCATCGGTCGAGTGCTCTGGAATACGAACCATGCCATTCTTAACAATCCAGTCCAAGACACGGATGTATTGGCCATACCCGCCACCTGCGGGAGCAAATCCGGCGGTTGTGCCGGTCTGTTTGTACTTCGGGCACTGGGCGTAATCCCGATGGCGGCAGTAATAACAGTCCATGCAAGGGACGTGGTGCATGACGGCCACCCGATCGCCGACATGCCAACCCGTAACACCATCACCAAGCGCGACGATTGTCCCGGCCATCTCGTGCCCGAATATACGCGGTGGTTCGACCAGTCCATCTGTGATCTTTTTGAGATCGGTCCCACAGACGCCGCAAAGATGCAATTGAACGAGCGCCTCCCCCGAAGTAATCGAGGGAGTCGGCACGGTCTCAATCTCTATCTTGTTGACGCCACGAAATACTGCGGCGGTCATTGTCTCTGGAATCATGAATTAGCCCGGTTCGAGATCCATTATATCTCGATGCCCAGCGTCCATCCCTTCGGCAACAGCGCTCTAATCTCGGCCACCGGAAGCTTCTCTGTGAATCGCTTTTTCGTTTTGTAGCTTCCTACTTTCGCGAGCTTTTTGCCTTTGATCTCGTAAGTTTCTACGCCCCACAACCTCGGATTCGGGCTGGCCGATTCGCCACTGTCGAGTGGTCGGGTTAGGACAAACGTGTTCTTCGTTTTGTTGGTAGCGAAGTAGAATGCACCTGAATGAATGTTTGCTGCGGTGGTGGCGAGTGGACCCACCTGCACGAATCCCTTGTCGGTCTGCTTTGCAATTGTCACGTACATCGCAGTGCCAGATCCACCGTGCCCGCAATAGGAGTTGATCACAATATCCATCTTGCCATCGCCATCAACGTCCTGCACGAACGCTTTGGTCAATCCCCATGGCTCCCATCCCTTGTTCCCGGTAAGGATAAATCGATCAGAATTCGCCGGTCCCCAGGAGACCGTGATGGGAGGCGCTTTGGGACCGGTGATCACATCAAACGACTTTTCGTCAACGTGAGAGACGGAGACCACAAATGTAGTCCCTACCCGAATTTTTTCCGTGATGACCTTTGCACGCTTATCTACTTTCACCTGTGCCTGAGCCGCTTGATTGCCAGCCCAGAGCATTCCAATACCTATTGCAGCAGTTACAAATATGTAGAGTTTCAAACTATTTCACCTCGAATTTATTTTGCAGCCAGCGCTTCTTCAATCTGTTTCATCTCGTCGTCCGTCAGAGCCCAGTCCATTGCCTGATGGTTTTGGTCGACCTGTTCCGGTCGACGCGCACCAACAATGGCAGCCGTCACGGCCGGATTCATCAACGTCCACGCGATGGCAAGTTGCCCGACGGTCTTACCACGCGTTGCAGCAATGGAGCGCAGATGCTCGACGAGTTCCATATTCTTCGTTAGCTGCGGTTCCTGAAAGTAAGGGCTGCGATGTCGCCAGTCGTCTTCGGCAATCTTCGCCTTGTCAAACGTTCCGCTCAATAATCCTGATTGCATGGGGCTGTAGACAATCACTCCGGTGCCGTTACGCATGCACCACGGGAGAATTTCAGCGGCCACCTCCTGACGAACGAGGCTGAAAGGTGGCTGAAGCGAGTCCACGTGTCTGATCTGTTCACACTTTGCAAGTAATGGTTCATCGAAGTTACTCACCCCGATCCAGCGGACCTTGCCTTCATCTTGAAGTGCGGCCAAGGTCGACCAGCTCTCCTCGACCGGAGTGCCAGTGTCGTTGTCCGGCCAGTGGAATTGGTAGAGATCGATGACGTCAAGGTTAAGCCGCTTGAGGCTCGCTTCCAGTTCAGCCCGAATGGACTTAGGCGTCAGGTCGGAGTGCGGCGTTCCAGACTCATCAGGAACTCGACCGCATTTCGTAAATACGAGTACGCTGTCCCTGTCAATGCCCTCCAACGCCTTTCCGACCACTACTTCGGAATGTCCGAGACCATAGATCGCCGCGGTATCTATCCAGTTCATCCCAAGCTCAATGGACCGTCGAATGGCAGCGATGGAGTCCTCGTCGCTCTGAGGTCCCCAACCGACCTTCCAGGGTCCGCCAGCCGCCCAGGCTCCAAATCCAACCGTCGTTATCTCAGGGCCGCTTTTGCCTAATCTACGCATCTCTGGCAATCTATTTTTGCTCCATATTCTCGGTGCGTACAGCTGGATTCACCTCGCGCGGAGGCACTTTCTTCAGGTACTTGTCAAACCAGGTGACCATCTCATACAGTACACGTACCACTGATTCCCGCCCGATATACCCATAAGCCATATGGGGAAGCAAGACTTCTCGAACTTTAACGCCGTTGCCGCTGATGGCCGCGAAAGCAGCTTTATTGTTAGTTGTCGCCAATTGAGACGGCCACCTGTGTTAATTTGCCGTTCTCAAACACGTAGCGGGACCGGAAACTCGGCTCACCCCCGTTTTTCTCCATCTGCTTTGCATAGATAAAATCTCGACGCCCGCTCTTATTCTTTACAATTGATGTAGGATTCCGTAGGATAGCAAGCACGTAATTTTGAACCACTCCAAGACTGATACCAGGGGACACAATTTCTGATCCAAGACTCGATGTCTGTCCTCCAGTTAATGGTAATGCGTGATAAATTCTGATCCAGACTATCGAATCGCTCTCGCGGTCAATTCTACATTCGAGGATTGATCCACTTCGAGAATCTTGCCACTTTGCTTGAACCGAAGAATTGCAATCACGCCGGTCGGGCTTCCCGAATCGCTTGATTAATCCATCCAACCCCGTGTGCAGAAGGTCAATACCCACGAAGTTCCAGATAAGCCACTTCGGCCGATGATTGTCGTCTGCATTTCGCACAAACTGATGGGCAGGATTCTGGTTGCGCAAATTCGGAATATCGTGTGTCGGAAAGATTATTATTGGCATTGTTGTATGGATTTCATTTTACCCGCTTCCAATCGCCGCAAAAAACGAGCCGAACACTCATTGCAAAAGTGTTCGGCTCTTATCTCAACAAACTGTAGTCTATTTTACCGGCGTAGCCATCTTTTGTTCAGCCTTATTTTCGGGCATAGACGGTTTAATGCCTTGCTTCTCTTTCAGCATCTTTTGTTCTTCAGCTTTCACTTTATCGTGAGCTGAGATGGCCAGGTCAACACCTTCTGGGCCAGGCTTTCGGTGACGATCCCAATCACTCGTGAGGTCCATTTGAGTGGAAGACTTAATGGGATGCGCCTTCTGTTGAGCCATCATTTCCGCGCGGTGTTTCTTTTCTTCCAATGCTTGTGTAGCTTCGTGATGCTCCATGTTCATGTCGGGCCTCGTGCCGTCTGGCTTCATCGGTGGCACACTGGATTGCGCTCCAGTTGAGGTAGTTGGTGGCGGCGTTGGAGGAGGCTCGGGAGTTGGATCGGTTTGTTTGCGGACTGCCATGGAAGTGACGTACAATAATCCAATGAGGATTGACATCACGGCGATCAAGAACGGCTTCTTCATTGTAATAGTCTCCAAATAATTTCGATGCGGCGAAATGAAATTGATCTGCACTGGACAGGGAATTACACCCATACTACGCGATTATAACGGTAGATTGTTACACATGTCAAGAAACATTTGGCCTGCATTTTGCACTGCGTCAAAACCTAAAGGATATTCCCTTCGTACAACCAGTAGCATGGATGAAATAAAGACAACCGATTCGTTCCACATTGTGCAGGAGATGACCAAGGGCGCCCGCAGGCGGATTCAGGGATATGTCGCGCTTCATGTTGTCACCTTTCTGTTGATTGTGTTTAGCGATCGCATCCCGCTGGCGACAGTACCAAAGTGGACTCTCCTGATCGGACTTTTAATAGCCAACGTAAGTAAGTTTGTGTTTAGCCTTATCAAATCTCAGAAAAACCGCAAGACGGAAATCATCAATCCGGACTTAGTCGAACCGACTCTAGAAAACCTTGAGGGGCTTCTTGATACATCAGCATTGATCGGGGACGATCCCGAGAACAGCGTCGCGTTCTCACTCATTCATGTGTTGAACACGATTCCAGCGGTCGAATTGAGAGAGTGCCCGCAAAACATTGCGCGTAAATTGATTAATAAGGCAAACACTCAGATTGACTATGCCTTACAAAAGGATATCCGGCACCTCTTTAACGCAGCGGACCCGAACACGCGCAAAAACAAGATCATCATGGATTTTCACATCGCTGTGCTCCGCGCAGTTTCTGAGATGGATCGACCCGACGCTTTGGCAACGATGAAAAAGGTGGCTGCCTATAGCATAGAGTCGAAGGGTAAGTGGATGCTTCGTGATGCGGCGGCGGCCCGATTGCCTGAAATGGAAGCGCGATTTGAAACCATTCGGCTCGGCAACACGCTCGTTCGACCATCGTATGCTCCAACAGAAGGCGACCACCTATTGCGGCCCGCGGGCGTCGACGACCAGGATCAACAACTGCTTTTGCGTCCGTCCACAATTGATCCGTCCTGACTTATTCCTGAAAACGGGGCCAACTCACGTGGACCCCGTTCCCATTTTAATCACATCAGTATTCCGGAACGGCTACCGGCGACGACCACCTCTTGAATATCGATCTTCTCGATAATCATCGCGGCGTTCGTGCACAACAACAACGCGTCGACGCTCGTCACAGTAATCGTCATCGTCATATCGCCGATATTCGCGATATCGAGGACGTTCAACGTAATAATCGTCACAATACCGGTCACGATCTGATCGGGAGTTAAGATTGATACTTAACCCTCCAATCCTGAGCCGTAGGGACACATTTGTGTGGTTGTCAGCGCTGGCGGAGGCCCCAGCCCACACCAACATCAATGCTCCACAGGAAGCTGCCAGGGACAGCTTCTTCAAAAATATGCTCTTAATTTTCTTTCGCCTCCTCTTTTAAACTACGGAGTGTGCCGATCATTTTAATCCGCACATGACTTTGAACGAAACTCTCCGGAGGTCGTGACAAACCATCAAGAAATAATTTTGACGAAATTAGGCATAGCGTACTTCAAAAGCCTTGATGCCTTGTCGATAATGTCTCGTGTCATAATATAGGTATGCCAACACTTTCTGAAGCCCCAGTTCGCGATCTCACCGAGGCCGCTCGACGCCGCACATTCGCCATCATCAGCCACCCGGACGCAGGTAAGACCACCCTTACTGAAAAGCTGCTGCTTTACGCAGATGCCATTGATCTGGCGGGCGCGGTCAAAGCCAAAAAGAACCAGCGCAGCGCGACATCCGACTGGATGGAACTAGAACGCCAGCGCGGAATTTCCATCACGTCCACCGTTCTGCAGTTCGAATATGACGGCCGTATGATCAACCTGCTCGACACCCCGGGTCACCAGGACTTCAGCGAAGACACCTATCGCACGCTGGCCGCCGCCGACAGTGCGGTCATGCTGATGGATGCCGCCAAAGGCGTCGAAACCCAGACCAGAAAACTCTTCGCCGTCTGCCGTAAGCGAGCCATTCCTATCTTCACGTTTTATAACAAGATGGATCGCCCGGGCCGTGAACCGCTGGAACTGCTTGGAGAGATCGAAGACGTGCTTGGAGTTGCTGCCTATCCGGTCAACTGGCCGCTCGGCATGGGTGAGACTTTTGTTGGTGTTTACAACCGGATCACCAAAGAAGTCCACCAGTTTGAACGAGTGGAGCATGGTCGAAATCGCGCCCCGGTTCAGGTGTCTGGCATCGACGATCCCCGATTGAAGGCTCTCACTGACGAACGAACCTACAACCAGTTCCGCGAGGAGATCGAGCTTCTCGACCTGGCAGGCGAACAATTTGATGAAGAGCTTTTCCGAGCCGGCGAACTGACTCCGGTCTATTTCGGCAGCGCTCGCACAAACTTCGGGGTGCAACTCTTCTTCGACGATTTCATCGTTCGCGCCCCATCACCTATGGATGCACTGCACGAATTCAGTCGACCGCAAGATGAATTTGATGCCAGCGAAACGGCACAATTCACGGGATTTGTGTTCAAAATTCAGGCGAACATGGACCCACAGCATCGAGACTGCGTCGCTTTCATGCGCGTTCGGTCCGGCAAGTTTGAACGGGACATGACCGTTCTTCACATCCGAAGCGGCAAGAAGGTGAGGCTCTCCCGTGCTATGCGACTCTTCGCACAAGAACGCACGTCCGTTGAAGTAGCATACGCAGGCGACATCGTCGGACTTTCCAACCCGGGGCTCTTCGCCATTGGCGATGGGCTGTGTGAAGGCAAACCAGTCGCAATGGAGCCGATCCCGCGCTTCCCACCGGAACGATTTGCCTCGCTGCGATGCCCGGACCCCAGCAAACGAAAGTCGTTTATAAAGGGGCTGGAGCAACTTTCTCAAGAGGGCGCAATTCAGATATTCTACGGTCGAAACGAGGCTCGTGATCCGGTGCTGGCAGTGGTTGGGGAGCTGCAATTTGAAGTGGCAACTTACCGGCTGAAAGCGGAATACAATGTGGATACTATCATGGAGCGATTGTCTTACACGCTTGCGCGCTGGCTCGATGGTCCTGAGGCAGACATCACTACGCTCGTGAGATTGTCTGCGTTACGCGCTATGGAAGATCGAGGCGGTCGACCGGTTGCCCTGTTTGAGGCGGAGTGGAGCCTGAAATTTGTGACGGAGAAATATCCGAACGTTACCTTCTCCGAGATGGGACCGTCGTCCTAACTCGGGGTGAGCGAGGATTTTCTTCGGCGCGTCAGCATAGACTTCGCTTCGGTGAGTTCTTCCATCTTCAGCGCTTTCGCGACGACGAGGTACACTGCAAACCCCGCTCCAAATCCGGCGAGCACCTGCAGCATGGCGTGAACCTTCACATGATTCACGCCAATCATACTTCCCGCTCCTTTGGATGCCAATAAGCAAACCGCTCCTGCTGCCATCGAAGCTACGACTGTTTTCCCGGTCGAAACCAGCAGCTTACCGACCTCAAATCCGCCCAGCCGGTTTCTCAACACCCACGTCATCACGACCATGTGCATGGTCGCCGCGATGGTCGTCGCGAATGCCAGCCCCTCGACTCCCCATGGAAATACTCGCGTAAACAGCAAGTTCAGCGGAATGAATACGACCGTTACCGCTGTTCCGATGATGACTGGTGTCTTCGTATCCTGAAGAGCATAAAAGCTGCGCGAGAGGATCGACTGAGCGCTCCAGGCGAAGATGCCCGCGCAATAGACCCTCAACGCGCCCGATGCCAGAAGCGTATCATCTAACCTAAACTTGCCTTGTTGTAACAACACCTGAATGACAGGCACCGAGAGAACCATCAAAAAGATGCTGCTTGGAATAGTGAGGAAAAGCAGCGATCGAATTCCCCCACTGGCAGTCGATCTCAATCCACCAAAGTCTTTGCGTGCAGCGAGCTCCGAGAGCGTTGGGAAGATGGCCACGGCGGTCGCCTGTGCAAATATACCCAGAGGAACCTGCATTAACTGATTTGCGTTGGTCAGGGCGGACATAGGTCCTTTGCCGAGTGTCGAAGAGAACGCCCGGTTTATCCAGATACTCACCTGGGGCAGCGCGACCCCCAGAATAACGGGCAACATCAACTTCCAGACCTTCACCACTGCCGGGTGCCGTGCATTCATCGACGGCTTGAACGTCATCCCGCTGCGAGCTACAGCCCACCACTGGAGGCCAAAGTTACCGGCAACTGCTCCAACGAGCGCGCCCCAGCAGAATCCGGCCATCCCGAGCCACGGGTAGAGAACCACGCCACCAAGGATGATTCCAATGTTATAGATAATGGGTCCGAGCGCCGGATAGAGGAACTGCTTGCGCGACTGCTGACTCCCCATCAGAATTCCGCCCATGAAGAAACAGAGCTGCGCGGGTAGAACAATTCGCGTAAGCGGGACGCAGAGCCGAACCTGCTCATCGTCAAATCCGAAGTTCACCATTCTCACCAGCGGTTCGGTGAATATCTCTCCTGCAATGATGAATAAAGAGACCACAACAAACATCACCGTCATCACGGTACTAAAAACGTGCCAGGCTTTCTCTTCTTCGCCCTTCGTGATGTGCTCCGTAAAAACCGGGATAAACGCGGAAGATAGCGCTCCACCAGCAATGAGGTAGAAGAGTAGATCGGGTATCTGGAATGCGCCGTAATAGACGTCTGCGAGACCCTTTTGACCCAGATGGTGGGAGATAACTGCGTTACGAACAAGGCCCAGCAATCGGCTTGCAAGGATGGCTACCATCATGAGGCCGGCTGCACCGGCAACGCGTCGCTGACTGGTTTGGGAGGCGGTTTCGGGAGGAAGATCAGTGGACATATTGCTTATAGTTTACCCTCAAAGCATAGGCCCAGTCAGAAGCTCGGCACAAGGCCATGCTCTTAAGAAATAGGTGCATTTGCGTCTCTGCTGCAAGTTGTTGCATTCAGAAGACGCGTCTGTAAAGTAAACTATGGCAAGATGAGACGATGAAGGTATTTGATGAGTGAGACTGAGGCAAAATCGGAGAGTGTTGGCGCAATGGATGGTGCCGCCCTCATTCGCCAACTCGCGGCGACCCTAAACCACGAAATTAATAATCCCCTTTTCGTGGTTAGCGCCACCCTGGAGGACCTTCTGGCGGAATCGAAGAGTCCAATTGAACGCCTTCGACTGGAGCAGGCGCTCGAATGCGTCTGGAGAGCGGCAAAAGCTGTGAAGAGCCTTC
>JBDUAM010000080.1:0-2760 GCA_040004655.1 Chthonomonadales bacterium
TGCAGTTCCATTCGGCTCCGAATGCGTGCCTTAACGCCGGGTGGCAGCAGCGGAATGTGCTCCAACACGCCTTTTTGATCCCACCAGTTGATCACGATCCACTCGGGAGTCACCATCATGGCAGGGGTCAACCCCTCGCGCCAGTTGAGGTACTGCGTCTTCCAACCGACCTCTGTGGACATGACAAATCCAACTCGGATCATTTTTTCAGGTTCTGCGGCAATTGCTGTTGCCTTCAGCGGAGGAACGGGAACCTGCTTGCTCGACTCAAGCACGGCGCGTATCTTCTCGATGGTCCGGTTGATGTTGGTGATGGCGTCGAAACGCTCTACCGCATCTTGCCTACCAAGTCGACCCATGCGCACGCACTCCTCTGGGTTCGCCAGCAGATGATCCAGTCGATCCGCAAGCTCGTCGCCTGCACCAGGACCGATCAGGTAGCCCGTCTCGCCATCGCGGATGATGTCGCCCGTACCACCCGTGCGAGAGAGAATGACCGGCAATCCGGAGCTGAGCCCCTCCATTCCGGCCAGCGAGTAGCAGTCGCCGCGAGTGGGCAGGGCAAAAATATTGGCGGTTCGGTAGAGCTCCATGAGGGCCGGGTCGTTAGGTCCGAGGCCGTGGTGGACCGTGATCCGCGGGTCGTTGTTGTGGACCTCATCCCGCGTCACAATATCCATCCTCCAGTTTATGAAGCGGGTGTTCGCGGCCCATTTCAGAAGCAGATCGCCGCCCTTACGCAAGAAGTCTCCGCCAACGAAGAGGATGTTCAGGGTGTCGGTAAGTTCGCGTTCGGGGAATTGCCATTTGTTCGTGTCGATGCCAGGGGGCAGCACGTAGACTCGCCAGGGGTCAAGGCCGTAGTCATTTATCAGGCTCTGCGCCGCCCAGTGCGAGCAGGCGAAGATGCCCGCGGCGTTTTTGTACCGGTCGACCCACCCGAGGTGCTTCCGGTTTTCGTATAGAGGGAATCGACTGCCGGTGATGCCATAGAGATCGCCAAAGTCTTTGAGTTGAAGAGGTGTGACGTCAGTAGTGATGAAGTAGGGCTGTTTCTGCAGAAACCATTTGCCGCCGTGTAGAACGTGGCCAACTCCCACATAGAGGGCGTCGAACGGACCCTTATCAAGTCCTTCACGAATCTCTAACTGGCTGCGCAGACGCGCCTTCACGCCGGAGGGAAGTCCAGGCGTACGCTCAATGAGGCCGCCCTCTTTCCACCAGTTGATGGGAATCCAGACGGGGTCGACACCCGTCTCGGGGGAGAGGCCATTGCGCCAGTTTAGGTACTGGGTCTTCCAACCTACTTCGGTCGACATAATGAAGCCGACCTTCAATCGCTGTGGGGAATCCGTCATACCGAGTCGTTCCACAATTTGGGTCAGGCTTCCTCTGTGGACTTAATATTTGAATGGTGAAAACTGAAATCTGAAATGCTAATCAAAAGTCTTTAGATCGAACCAGCCCGCCGTGGTAACGCCGCGTACAAGCAGATCCTTCGCTATCGCTCAGGATGACGTTACGTTACGATTGCTACAGTCTGATTGAAGGTGTGTAACCTGGGAACGAGTCATCCTGAGGCACGAAGGATCTGCTTGTGCGTCGATGAGTCCACCGGGTTTGTTCGGCAGACAAATTCCATTTAACCAGACCTGAACGATGAAGGCAGAAAACCATTCTCAAAGGTTAATTTCTCGAACCAGGCAGGCGTTATTCAGCCTTCAACTTTCAGACTTCTATTTAGACATCATCCCGACCGTGAACAGGGTCACGCCCCAGATGCCGATTGCCATACTCATAATCCACACGGCCTTAGAGCGGACAAGGGCAGAAATAGCTCCCAGGGCGATAGCCACTTGAATAAACGCCACCGAGTGGGCGAACTTGTGATGCGCCTCCAAACTCTCTTCGGAACCTCTTTTGATCTCCTCTGCATCTTTTTTCAACTTGTCTTCTTTGGCAAGTTCGTCATCGGCCTTCTTGATGTACTGGGCGAGACGCTTTTCGGCAGTGGCAGATTTCCAGACTCGCGCAGGTTTTTCAGCCGCGCCCTCTTTGGGTTTCTGTTCGACCACTTTCGGCTTTTCCGCGATATGTTCAGCATTGTTCTTTGCATGCTCTGTGACTTCGGGTGGCTTTGCACCAGCATCCATTAGCAGGTTTGCCTGAATCGTATAGAGGTGATCCTTCTGCCGGGCGGACTGATACTCATTCCATTTGTCAGACGCCCTTATCTGGTCGATCATCGCCTCGTTGGCTTTGCCACCGGAGTACATGGCGCCCATGGCCGCAAACACGGCGAGCGTGGCCGTGCTCATCGCGATGTAGCGAGTCCATGCGTTTTGCTTGACCTCCTTTTCGCGCTCTTCGCGCTCTTCATGCAGTTCCTCTATAGTCTCCTGAAGTTCTTTTGTCTCAATTTCAATTTCTTCGGGCATCTGTAACTCCTGTCATTAGAAAGTCAATTATTCGTTGCCCAGGACTAGCTGACAACGTGAAATGGCGAGTGCCATTCGGTCCACGGCTGCCACACTCCGGCGGAGTTTGGCTCACGCACTCTGATCCAGTAAGTACCCATTTTGAACGTATTCCTGCCCAAATGACTTCCTGCAAACTTGCCGTTCGTGGACTGAGGTTTTACAGAGCTGCCGCCATCTAATTTATTGGACTCCCAGACTATATCCGTGCCAGTGGGGTCCGCAGCGATCTGCATCTCCCACTTTGAGGATGCGGTCGTTGTCAGTTTGATGACGGGGCTTC
>JBDUAM010000341.1:0-2749 GCA_040004655.1 Chthonomonadales bacterium
CGGTCCATTCGCTGGTGCCGGACCTCGGGTCCGATCCGTCACCGCAGTCTCTGGCTCCAGGCGGGTGAGTCCGCATCCCAAGCTTCATTCTCGAATTCTCCAACCATGACTGGCCGATAAGTTGTTCGCACTCACGCACCGCCGCGTCTGTGATCGCCTTGCGTGGCGGGTAATTTGCCTGCCCCAAATCGTGAATTAGATCACTCAGAAACGGGTATTTAGTGGAGTCGATTTTCTTCGCCTCTTTTCCCCAGTAGCGGAAATTTCGGGACACTAATACCTTCCGATCACCTTGCTCTCCAACATCACGAGGAATATCAGCCGCTGTGTGGTAGAGGCTATCCTGCACGATTTCAAATTTATCAGAAACCAACCTATAGATATTGTCGGGCCTATGAATGTACTCAGCACATCCATGGTACTCTCGAACTCCGAGGATTGAAGTAATCTCAGCGATATATACTAGAGGTTCAGAGCCGTCAGGCATGACACTTCGGCCCATGAATGCAAAGAGGAAATCACCCTCTTCAGCAACATGCCGATAGCCCGGTTTGCAAATTGCAAGCGTTAACATCTCGTCTGTCACGCAAGGGGCGCCGTTGTCGTCAGTAACTATCTTATATACAAGTATTCGTCCCATAATGATTTTTCTGGGGTTTTGGTTATCAAATAGTGCGGCCGCCAAAAAACGGTTGCAATCCGAATCTCATGGACACGGTGTCGAACGCAAACAAGGTCTGGTCGCACCGACCTTTTCACATGCTTCGACAATGTCCAACATTCCGGCACAATCAGCATAACAATAAATGGATCGGCCCTCTCCATCCGTTGCTCGAAGGTCTGCTCCCTTGCCGCACAACAAGAGTGCGACATCGTGATTACCATGAAGCAGCGCCACATGAAGTGGAGTCATACCCTCTGTAGTGCGATCACTGGTCTTGCAACCTGACTTAAGAAGTGCGTCAACGATAAAAGCGTTGGGCAAACGGGAGGCAAGGCAGAGCAATGGCTCGGCCGTTACATTCTTCTTTGCACCTACGGCAAGTAGCCAGCGGACAGCGACAAGGTCGCCGCGTAGAATTGCCTGCGTCAGCGCGGTCTGACCCTTCCCGTCTACAAAATTCAAGTCTGCTCCTCTTGAATAGAGCGCCTTTGCTAAATCCAACCGTCCGAACTGCAATCCACGTGCAAGAAGTGACTCCGAACCAAATTCATGCGGGTTTATATCTGCTCCGTGAGCAAGAAGGAATTGGACAACGGACAAGTCAACCGTCCAAGGCAAGGTAAGAAGCACCTGCTTCATATTTGCGCCCAATTCAATAAATAGTTGGTATGGTGCAATACTTGAATCCACACCTAGAAATTGTAAGGCCCTTGTCGGGTCTATACCTAGTGCGACTACGCGTCGAGCAATCGCCGTGCGACCACACTTAACGGCATTAACCAAAGTCATAATCGTAGGTTCGGCACCCGCGTCAAGGAGGACTTCCATCACGTCCCAACTCTGAAATTTGGTCGCATACTTTATAGGAAACCACGGCGCATCTTTTATTCCATCAGCCTTCGCACCCGAATCAATCAAGAGTCGAGCGATCTCTACACGATTACAAATCGCTGCCTCGTCCAAGGCGCTTTGACGATGCAGATAGTATTGGAGAAGTATCTTAACAAGTGGGAGATTGTCTTGATCAACGGCCCAGACAAGTGCCTCCTTGTCGGCCCCTGTTGAATCTATTACTGTTGGGTATGATATTCCTGGATACAAATCACTCCACCGAAAACCATCCATGCTTCGGCCTATAGTGATGAGATCGCGATCACAGGATCGGAGCACGTCTTGTATCAGGTCACCAGAAAAACCACGCCTATCCCGTTCATAGGTCTCAGTACGTATGATAGAACCCACTTCTTGAAATGAGCCGCGCCTGATCAGCTCCTGTATTTCCGCTCTCGACCTCCCTTTATGATTTCCTTGCTGTCCATTTGCAGAACCAGACGGAACAAAAGCACTCACAACGCACAGAGAGCATAGGACAACTAAAGTCGACTTTAGGCGCTGGTGAATGTATGTTTTCATAGTCGTTCGTCTTGGCGGCCCGCAAACAGAAAACCATGTTGCCATACTAGCAATAACACAAAACAGCCCGCCATTGCGGAGCAATAGCGGGCTACTTGATAAAAAAACCCCTGGCGACGACCTACTTTCCCGGGGCTAGAATGCCCGAGTATCATCGGCCCTGCAAGGCTTAACTTCTCTGTTCGGAATGGGAAGAGGTGGAACCCTTGCGGTATAGTCACCAAAAGGTACACTTGTGTTCGGGATCGGTGAGGATCCTCACGTACCTATCGGCGCGAAGCGCTGATATGAAATGAACAATCAAAATGACAACGATTGCGGCGACCGTGCGGCTCTGGCACGGCGTGAAAAGATCCTGTACAACTGTGGCAACTTCGATCGCCAAACACTACAGTGAGACCGAAGCAGCAAATCGTCATCCGAAGATGAGGACTCACGTACTAGCTCTACCATAGCTTAGCATTTTAATCATCCCCGAGGGGAAGAAAAAAATATAAATGAAGTCGAACGGATTATTAGTACTCGTTGGCTGAACACATTACTGTGCTTACACCTTGAGCCTATCAACGTGGTAATCTTCCACGATCCTTCAGGGAGTTCTAATCTTGGAGTAGGTTTCGCGCTTAGATGCTTTCAGCGCTTATCCTTTCTGGACATGGCTACTCTGCAATG
>JBDUAM010000581.1:0-9183 GCA_040004655.1 Chthonomonadales bacterium
ACAGTCGCTACCAAAGAGGACCTACGCCAGATTCTCACGGACAGCGCATCTTCTCGGTTGATGGCGAGCGGACAGTATACAGTGGTTCAGTTCCACAAAACTCTTCCGACCGTTGCCCGGCTTCATCTTGATCTACAGCTCTCGGACTCTGACATTAGTGAGCCGTATGCAGAAGATAACGTAAAGGGAGCCAAAGTTACCAAGGCAGCGGGATACGATTACGCATTCCTCGGTTCTGTTGATGATTATCAATGGAACGATGCTACAAAGTCAGTTGATCTGGTTGTAAGCGGCAGATTACTGGATACAAAGACCAATAAAATGGTCGGTACGCCAGTTACGCTAAAGGCTTCCAGCGGCACTGGCGGCAACGCCAAAGAGCCAGCACGAGCCATGGAAGCTGCACGCAATGCAGGAGCCGCGCTCATGCAGAAGCTTGTGCCCATTACGGGAAATGGTGGCATTGCACCTCCTGCAGAAAAGCCGAAGGTTGCATCGGCACCTAAAAAGAAGAAGAACAATGATGTGCTTTGGGGCTTGCTTGCCGTAGGCCTGGGCCTGGGTATAGGTCTGGCAAGCAGCGGCGGTCACCATGGTGGATCGTCCGGCGGCGGCGGCGGCGGAGATACTCCACCCGCACCACCGTAGTCAGCCTAATACATGATAGGTGCCCCGAAGCGGATCATATCTGCCTCGGGGCGTCTGTGTAATTGGCCTTATCGAATCCCTTGTAACGCAATCATCTTATGACAAAACTCTTCGCTATCTGTTTCATGCTGATCTCCGTTTCAATTCTTGCTTCGGCATCGCTTGCCGCTGGTGTGCCTACGATTGTCCTAAAAGCCAGCAGGCCCGCTGTATTGAATGATGGTAAAGACGCCCACGAAATTTCCGCCGATGTGCGAGATTCCAATGGAAGCTATGTTCCGGATAATACGCAAATCACCTTCCAGACCACTGTTGGGCAGTTCCAGGGTAACTCTGTTGTAATGACTCGGGCTGGTGTAGCTCGTGTTCGGCTTACAAGTTTGCAAAAAGGAACAGCGATTGTCACCTGTTCGGTTTCGGGTGGTGGATTCCAGCAGATTCAACTTGCCTTCACAGATGATCCTGCAGAAACCTATCAGGGCAATTTGTTTGTAGATGTTACGGCATCTGGATCTCTCTTGTATGCACCGGGTGTGAAGATTATCGAAGCCAAGGGCCACGCTCAATCGGACGGTGAAAAAAAAGTCAGGGGAGCCAGTCTTAGTTTTAGGAATATTCAAGTATTCGCCGACTCGCTGCAGGTGGATTGTAATTCAAACACTGTTCGCGCAAGAGGCAATGTTACGTACGTTCGCGGTACCAAGAGGTTTGAATGCGCAAGGTTGTACGTTCCGCTGTTCACTGGTGACGCCTTTGTGGTTGCAGAGCAGGGCAGAAAGCTGGTGGGTCTTAAAGTCAAAGCGGATATGACCACCGAAGTACCCAAAAACGGTATTGCATCGAAGATGTTCGAGCTAGAGGATATCTCGGAGGCGCCACAGGTTCTCTCGGCGCGTCAAATCCGGTTTTTCCCAGGAGAGAAGCTCCAGTTCAAACGTCCAAGGCTATATCAAGACGGTCAGGTAATGTTTAGTGTTCCGTTCTATTCGCTCTCCATCAACTCAACACAGTTGTTTGCCGACCAGTTCCTGAGTCTTGGTACACAAGGTTTGGGACTTGACCTGCCCCTCTATTACGATCTTTCACCAGCTTCAACGGGTATTCTCCATGTTCGAAATGGCGAGAGGTCTGGTCGAAGTCAATTTGCTACGCGTCCAGGGTTATCATTGGACCTTACGCAGGGATATAATTCAACTGGTGGGAAACGTTACACGGGTGAGGTGGGCTTTACCGGAATCGCACGGGAAGACTGGGGCCTGCGATGGAACCACAGCCAGGAATTTGCTGGCGGGACCCGAGGTTCGTTTTTCTTTGATGCACCCCAGCACAAGTCATTGTTTGGTTCTACAAACCTTAGCAAGCAGGTTGGTCCTCTGCATATCGGTGTGAATCTTTCGGCCAACAAGAGCATTACCGGTATTGGTACAAGCGGAAATCAGGGCGATATCTATATCGAGACGAACTCGGTAAAGGTCGGTCGAACAGGATACACATACAATATTGGTGCAACCGCCTCGGATGCCACGTACAACACCCTCGGCACCAAGACACAGACTATCAGTCAGGGAATTCAGGCTCGGTTCACCAGTCAGCAGTTCCGAATGGACAAGTATACGAGCCTTTCCAACTATTTTACCATCGGGAATACCTGGGCCAATCAAGGTCGAGGCGGAGCGAGCGCAATTTCATCGGTGTCCCTCAACAGGACGCTAGGGCGCGCCGCGAGCCTGCAGATGACCTACGATTATGCAAAACAGCCATACTACTTGATTGGCAGCGGGAGTCACCGGGTAAGCGCAAACCTGATGCTTAATGGCGGCAGCCATTGGAACTTCTACATGCTCTCCAGTATGGTGTTGGATGCGCGCAATTCAAGTGTTATTGGCGACCTGAGCTACTCCATTGCGCCTCGTTGGCGACTTACGTTCAACTCGACTATGCAACAGCTTGCGACGGCCAGTTATCGCGACTTTGCGCTTGGTATTGCTCGCACAGTATTTGGGCGCGACATAGTCCTATCCTACAGCACATTTAACCATCGGTTCTTCTTTGACCTTGAAGCCGGTAGGTTCTAGAGGAATACGTTGCGGGCTCAAGTCTATTTAATCTGACGTTTTTTGTGTCGACAGGCCAGCACATGACCGATCAATCGACAGTCACGTGGTGGGATCATCGTAACTTCATACTTTTGCAATTGCCCCTGGCATCTTCGTAGATAGCGTTCGTCCTTATCGTACGTTTCCCTCTACTTTCTAACAATGACTTACTTGTGGCTTCACATTTTTCAGACAAATTCGGAGTCCGAAACCTCGACCGGTCCATGGATGTTAATCTCAAAATGGAATGGCAACCTTACAATAAGTCTCCCCGTGACCTAAAGAGAATAAACAAAATACGAACACCAAAAAATGGGGCTTGGTACGCGTCGACGGGGATATGCCCTCTGGCAACTTTAACGAACCTTAGAATGGCTATTCAATGCCCAAATCGTAAATGGGCTTAAGAAGTCTAAGTTCTTTTACACATCGGTCAAGAAGTTTATCGGAGCTCATTTTCACCACCTTCAAGCGGTCCAGCCGAATGGCAAAGCTCGCGTGTTGGCTCTTAATGGTTTGCAGTCTATGCGCGAAATCTCGCAGGGTCTCGGCGTTTAGACTTCGGCCTGCCATGGGTTTGCCGTATGGGTCGTGCAAGTCGTGGCTCAGAATGGAGTCGTGGTCTGCGAGGTATGCCCCAATTCTATCACTTTCCTCCATCAGCCGCCGCGCAAATGTCTCTTTATCACGGGCATAGTCCTCAAGGTGGCAGGTGAGCTTCAGCGCTCCGCCATTGATCGCCACCCGAAGGTGCACGAACGGTTTGTAGGCTCGTTTTTCTCTGGAAAACGCAACCCATGTCTCTTCTGCAGGATTGACCGATCGGCGTAGATGCTGAGCGACGTGGGGATGAATCTTGTGTCCGGCAATTCGCGAGACACGTGGCAAAATCTCTTCGCCGATTTGCTTGAGCTTTGGCGTAATATTTGCCTTTAGGACGGGCATTCTCGCCCCAAAGTCTGGTAGATCAAAGATTTCAAAATCCTCGTTCGTAAATCCCTCAAAAGCCAATGTGAGTCTCCTTCAACAATTGGTGCCTAACAATGTATCTCATCTGACAATCCATCCGAGTGCAGCGTGCAAAATTAGTCCCAGTGGCAGAAAGAATATTAATATGCTTGTAGAGCAACCAGCGCCGCCCTTGCCAAATGGTTTTACGATCTGCGGATAGTTTCCACCCTGTGATATACCTGGCTCATGCACTCTGGCAGGACCCACAGGTTTACCGCATTTGGCGCAAACAGCCGCGCGGATGGGGTTCATGGCTGCGCATGCCGGGCACCTAATCGGGAATTCCGGCGGAACGATGCTGCTTTTGCAATTGGGGCAGACTGCCAGGAATCGACCGAACGAATGATGGCACTTGATGCAGTAACAGACGGCATTCTCTGCGGCAATGGCTACGATGGGAGGAGCCGAATTGCCATTGGCTACGATCTTGGTAGCACCGATCATCGGTTCGGCTTCGAAATTACCGTCCTTCACATCGGTGGTGTTGCCTGAGACGTGTGAAGCGCGATTGGTTCTTCGGCTATCGTCAACTGTGACCTGCGGGTAAAGTTTCACCTCCCCGGAATCGAGTCTATATACCATGGGGACAACGGCAAGTTTTCTACTCTTAACGAGAGGGGCAAGGTGCTCGTGATTGGCAATGTTCTGGGCAATGCGATTCGCGTTTTCTCGCACTGCGTTTTCGTAAACATCTCCTTTCTGTGTTCGGGCTTTATCGACGGCCGGCTTGATCTGCATGGCCACCTCCCGCATGTAGTTTCCCTGCGCGGATTGGTCGACCGCTGCGCCGACGGCACTGCAGCCCTGGTGACCCAGAACAACCACAATAGGTACGTGAAATCGCTCGATGGCAAAGATGATCCCTTCCATCGCCATGGGGCCGAAAGTGCCTCCCGCCGTACGCACGACGAATACGCGACCTAATCCCTGGTCGAAGACAATCTCCGGTGGAACGCGCGAGTCGGAGCATCCGACTACGACGGCAAAAGGTTCCTGACCGTCCACCAATTTAGAGCGCATGATCTGAGAGGCGTCGGTATATTGGAGATTGCCGACGACGAATCTTCGGTTGCCTTCTACTAGCGTATCCAGAGCAGATTCCGGACTAATTGGACGGATAAACTGGTCGGGTGAGACGGATGACCTCACCGATTCAAGTGCAACTGCAACTGTGGACGGTGCCTGCGTTTCAACTTCCGCTGCCTCTGCCGCTGCCCCAGTACCGACGGGTTCGGACACATTTTGCAAGGGTTCAGCCGCATCGGGAAGCGGTTCCTGAACTACTTGCTGTATCTCACCGGCCTCTGGCGGAACGTCTGACAGACCCGTAAAGGTTATCAGCATTCGTCCATCGCATTTGGAGCATATCCAGAACGACGAAGTGGTTGGCGCAGGGTCTTCTTCGAGAGTCAGGTTTACGAACCTGCAGTCAGGACAAGGCCGGGTCTGCCCGACAAACGGTTCCTGCCTTATGACAGAAGGCTTGAGCGAGACTAATTCTGTAGCGCCCAACTTGATCTCTTCTGATTGACTGGTCCACACCCCACCGGGTACCCAAACCCCACCACAATTTCCGCAGACGGCAATATCAAGGTCATGCCATTGCGTCTGCTCCATAAAGAGGTGACATTGCGGACATATACGATTCATAGGTTATTCTCTTGTAGACAGTACGTCTTTCTCATATTTTCGCACAACGTCCAGCCAATTTCGCCCACCGGGAACGTTGTGCCTTTCACAATATTCATTCCAAACAGCTCCAAACGGAAGCGATTTGTTCTCTTCGAGCATGGCCAGTCGACCTGTAAAGTCGCCGGAATTCTCCATGAATCGCAATGCATTGGTGGGCTCAAGAAGCGCAATCAGGAGCGCCTTAATCATCGCCCGAGTCCCAATTACGTATGCAGCAACCCGGTTAATGGACGCGTCAAAATAGTCGAGGCCGACGTGAGTGCGACCCAGATACCCGCCTCGAACCAGTTCTTCGGCAAGACCGCGGAGTTCGTCCGAGAGAATTACGACGTGATCAGAATCCCAACGTACCCCCCGGCTCACGTGCAAAAGAATGCGATCCAAATAGAGGAAGATCGATGAGATCTTGTCGGAGATATTTTCCGTGGGATGAAAATGCCCTGCGTCGATGCAGAGCAGTGTTTTTCGGGTGATGGCGTATCCCATGTAAAACTCATGGGAACCAACCACGTAGCTTTCTGAACCAATCCCAAACAGTTTGCTCTCTACGCAGTCAAGAAGAACCTTTGGGTCGAAGCGCTCAGAAAATACTTCGTCTAGAGATTTTAGCAGGATTTCGCGTGGACCGGTGCGATCTACAGGAGTATCTTTATATCCATCGGGAATCCACAGGTTTGTTACGCATGGTGATTGGAGTTCTTCACCCATCTTCGCACCGATTCGGCGGCAGATTTTGCCATGCTCGACCCAGAACTGTCGATTCGACTCGTCTCGACTGGAAAGGGTGAACCCATCGTTGGCGCGCGGATGGGAGAAGAAGGATTGGTTGAAGTCCATGCCGATTTCATTAGACTTTGCCCAATCGATCCAGCCAGTAAAATGTTCAGGGCCAACGTCATTGCGATCAAGCCGTTTTCCGCTGGTTTCCGCATAGATGGCATGGAGATTTAATCGATGTTTACCGGGAAGCAGGCTGTAAGCGATATCAAGGTCCTGTCGAAGTTCGTCTGCCGTTCGGGCTTTGCCCGGATAGTTCCCTGTTGCCTGAATGCCTCCGCCGGTTAGTCCTTCGTCACTTTCGAATCCTCCGACGTCGTCCCCCTGCCAGCAGTGAAGGGAAATGGGCACATCCGCAAGTGCATTCATCGCCGATTCTGTGTCGACTCCAAGCGCCGCGTATTGCTCTTTCGCCAACAGGTAGGCTTCCGACATTCCACTTCCTCCAACTACAATGTTCGCCTTAAAATCAGGCCTCTTACCAGTTCGCCAATGGTCAGGAATACTCCTGTGTCATTGGGGCAAAATCAGTCCGCCGCCGTGAAGGAGGTAAACTGTAATAGGTTTTTTCACGAGGGAGTTGATTAACCGGTATTGTTCACCACTTTAGCTCAAGGTCGTAGCATCACGGAAAGGGTTTTATGTCACGCAAAGCATTAGTTACTGGCATTACCGGGCAGGACGGAGCTTATCTTGCCAAACTCCTCCTGGAAAAGGGCTACGAGGTCTATGGAGCATATCGACGAAGCGCTTCGGTAAATGTGTGGCGACTCGCGGAATTAGGCGTTGCCAACGATATTGAGATGATTCCGATGGACCTTCTTGAGTTTTCCAACGTTTTGCGGGTACTCGAAAAAGTTCAGCCGGACGAAGTCTACAACCTTGCTGCGCAGAGCTTTGTAGCGCTCTCGTTTGAACAGCCGCTCTATACAAGTGATGTGGATGGCATGGGTGTGGCGCGATTACTGGAAGCTATCAGGTCGATGTCACCTAAAACAAAATTTTATCAGGCTTCCACATCGGAGATGTTTGGCAAGGTACGAGAGACGCCTCAGAATGAGAACACACCTTTCCATCCAAGAAGTCCATATGGAGCTGCAAAACTTTACGCGCATTGGATGACGGTTAACTACCGAGAGTCGTATGACCTCTTTGCTTGCTCCGGAATTCTCTTCAATCACGAGTCGCCATTGCGGGGCAACGAGTTTGTAACCCGAAAGATAACGCGCGGGCTCGCCTCTATTGTTTGTGGCCAAAGTGAACTCCTTGAACTTGGGAATATGGACGCCAAACGTGACTGGGGATTCGCTGGAGACTATGTAGAGGGCATGCACCAAATGCTGCAGCACAATAAAGCAGACGATTACGTACTCTCGACGGGTGAGACGAACTCTGTTCGATGCTTTGTGGAAGGCGCCGCAAAGGTCGCCGGAATGCATCTGGTCTGGAGCGGTGAGGGAGTCCACGAAAAGGGAACCGATAAGAATACGGGCAAGGTGGTTGTCGCCATTAACCCGCAGTATTATCGACCTGCTGAAGTTGATGTGCTACTTGGTGATCCGTCCAAGGCAATTTCGGCGCTCGGCTGGGCTCCCCACGTGACGTTTGAGGGTCTGGTAGAGATGATGATGGAAGCCGATCTTCGGCGAATGAGAGACGGTAAAAATCTGTTTTAGATCGATTTATCTCCCACTACATAAATTGTGGATGCCAGATCGAGAGTGGAATCAGGGAAATGAGTACCAGAGCAGCAACCGGTAATACACCGTTGATTTGGAATAGCGATTCCTCGCTTGAATGTTTGAAGCAGATAGCTCAGGAGTCTGTAGAGACCCACAAGTTGTATGCGGAGCATTCGATTGAAGCGGTTGCCGAGATCGCCTGGGTAATTGCAAATGCGCTTCATAACGGAGCATCAATCTACCTGTTTGGTAATGGTGGCTCGGCTGCAGATGCACAACATGTGGCAGGAGAACTTGTCGGCAGATTCTTGAAAGAGAGTGATCCTTGGCCGGCCATAGCATTAACAACAGATTCCTCTGTACTCACCTGCATCGGCAATGACTGGGATTATGAAGACGTCTTTGCGCGACAGGTTCGAGCACATGTTCGACCCGGGGACATTGTCGTAGGCATCACTACAAGTGGAACGTCGCCAAATGTCATCCGAGCATTGAAAGATGCGAGTACCCGGGAAGGAATTACCATCGGATTTACGGGAATTAAAGGTAAAAGCCTTCAAGACGTCACAGATTACTGCTATGTTGCCCCGGTTGAACATACTCCTAGAGTCCAGGAGCTTCATCTTTTAGCATGGCACTCTATTTGTGAACTAGTAGAAAGTGCATTGATGAGTTCTAAGCCAAACGCAGAATAACGAAATTTAATTTGTCGAATTGTGAACAAATCCCATGGAGTCGTCGTCAAGTTAAAATGGACAATGGATTTATCGGGCGAACCGTCATGTGGCGATACCGGGTATATTGTTGCTCGGTTGCAGTCTTGATATCTGATAACTGCCCGGAACAGGCGATCCGGAAGACCATGGGTTTTAGCAATTTGTTCACCAATCTGTATCCCTCACAATTAACCGTCATAGTAGACTGACGAGGAAAATAAAAAATGGATGAGAACGTATCTGGCGTTACGTTTGCTCATGCGATCCGAATTCGCATGAAGGGCCTTCGCAATAGACACATATTTATCCTCGATGTAGTAAGCCTGTCAGTTCTTCCCACGATTGCACTTGTCTTGAGACTCGATGGTTTCAAAAGCCTCGGCTACTATGGGCCGGAACTTCTAAAGTACACCATTTGCGCACTTTTCGCACGCGTGATTATCTATCGAATGTTTGGCCTATATAACCGGTACTGGCGATATGCCAGCGTGGATGATATGGTTCAAATTGTGGCAGGGGTTGCCACGTCATCTGTCTTTGTGATTCTAAGTTTCTGGGGAG
>JBDUAM010000303.1:0-9168 GCA_040004655.1 Chthonomonadales bacterium
CGACTCTACTCGCAAAACAATTATTCTATCAAGAAATCTCAGCAAACACCAGGCCGATCTCTGAACACTTTAACACCAAATACAAACACGGTCAATTACCGGACCCTGAGTGTTATGCTGGTGGAAAAGAAAGCAGCAGTTGAAGAGAAACTTAGCACAGGGAGCAAGAAACGACCGGAATAAATCTATTCGGTTGCTACTCTGCTAAAGTCGCCGATTAGCATGACCTCTTCATTAAGTTCAATGCCAAACCGTTCATGGACACGTTGCTTCACCTGCCGTGTCAGCTTGTAGATGCTCGAAGCAGTTGCCCTACCTCGATTGATAACGAAATTGCCATGACGTTCGCTGATCTCGGCACCGTCGACCTTCAAGCCTCGACAACCGCACGCGTCGCTTAGAAATCCTGCCGGAACAACTCCGTTTGCCCGCATGCCATCCGTCAGACCTTCTATTCTTTGCGCCAGTTCGAAATCAGTCACGTTTTTGAAGAACGATCCCGCGCTCGGAAACCAGGGTTGCTTGGAGATACGCTGTCGCTGGTAGTCACGGGCTTCTGCGATGATATCCGCCTTTGCACGTGGTTCAAGTCTGAGGGTGGTGGCAACGATCAACGCTGGCGGTGCATCGGGGTCGCGCAATCGACTGTCTCGGTAGCTAAATTGCATCCAATCTGGAGTTACTGTTTTGCGAATCCCTTCTTCAACAACTTCAACGGAGACCAACAAGTCCTTGATGTTCTTTCGATAGGCGCCTGCATTTGAGACCAATGCTCCGCCAACTGATCCAGGAATTCCAACTGCAAACTCAAGTCCACTTAAACCCTGAAACGCCGACATCTGGAACAATCGCATGAGGTTGAAGCCTGCGTCGACACGCGTCACTTCGCCAATCTGAATACAATCACACAGGTTGTGGATTACGAGTCCGCGAATACCTTCATCGCTAATGCAGACGTTGCTGCCGCCGCCCAGCACAAGGTGTTGAATACCAGAAATATGCGCAGCAGCAGCCACAGCCGCAAGGTCGTCAGGATTACGACAGGCGATGTACAGTGCAGCCCTGCCGCCAACGCGAAGTGTAGTGAAGGCAGCCAGGGAAACATTCTCTTCCACCTTTGGCCTGATCTCAACTGGCAGTTGGCTGAGAAATTCGCTTTTGCTCACAGTTGTCACGTTGGAATTCATATGCCCTAATTTTAGCACGGTCGATTGTCCGGCACAGGTTACTTTGAATAGATGTCCGTGGCCCGTTATAAGCGGTCGGGTAAACTATAGACATAACACGATAGAGATTATGGAACTCGACGAATGTCATCTGGCGACAAGACTTACTTCATCACTACCCCGATTTACTATGTAAATGGCCGCCCACATATAGGTTCAGCCCTCTCAACACTCTGTTGCGATGTGCTGGCTCGGTACCATAAGATGTTGGGGCAAAAGGTTCACTTCCTCACCGGAACAGACGAGCAGGCCACAAAGGTATTCGAAGCCGCACAAAAGGCTGGTGTCGACCCACAGGTTTTCGTAGACGATCTTGCTGCCGACTTCAAACAATCCTGGGCGGACCTCGGGATTGAGTACAACGACTTCATTCGTACGACAGAACCTCGCCATATCGAGGCTGTTCAGGAAGTCTTTAGAAGACTTCAGGCCAAAGGCGTAATCTACAAGGACCTTTACGAGGGCTGGTACTGCGTCGCGGACGAGACTTTCTTCCGCGATTCCGATGTTGGTCCCGACCAGCTTTGCCCGAATGCTGAATGTCGACAACCTTTAAGACGGATGAGCGAAGAAAACTATTTCTTCCGCCTGTCAGATTATGGGGATCGGTTACTGGCCCACATCGAGGCAAATCCCACTTTTCTTGAACCTGAATTTCGACGCAATGAAGTGATCAGCTTTATCAAACAGGGTCTTCGGGACATGAGCGTTGCGCGACCTACCAGCGGATGGGGCATTCCAGTTCCGGGTGATCCCTCGCAAGTTGTATACGTCTGGTTCGACGCGTTAATCAACTATCTCGTTTCCGCCGGTTGGCCGAACGACGATGCGAAGTTTAAAGAAATTTGGCCCGCCAACGTCCATCTGATGGGTAAAGAGATTTACGTTCGTTTCCATGCGACTCTCTGGCCGGCGATGCTGATGGCTTTGGACCTTCCCTTGCCAGAACAGGTTTATGCTCACGGCTGGTGGGTCGATGCTGAAGGTAGAAAAGGCGGAAAGCGAACAGGCGGACTTCCCCATCCAACCGATTTCATCCACAGCCTGGAAACACTGACCGGTACCTCTATGCAGATTGCTCGAGATTCCTTGCGATACCTGCTTCTTCGTGAAATGGTATTCCACGGGGACAGTGAATATAGCTACGAGGGTTTCCTGAAACGATACAACTCTGATCTTGCCAACGATCTTGGCAACCTCTGCAATCGCTCGGTGACCATGGTAAATCGGTATTTCGATGGTGTTATCCCGACGGCCAGTCGGTTTGATCCTGAGATCGCGGAGTTTGCGGCCGAGTGCGTGAAAGAGTACCAACAGGCTCTAACCGAATTCCGGTTCAATACAGCTCTGGAAGCAGCCTGGAAAATCGTCGCGCGCCTCAATCGGTACATCGAAGAGCGGCTGCCCTGGAAACAAGCTAAGGCCGGCGAAACTGAAGAACTCGCCGTAACGCTTTACACGTGCCTTGAGGCGATCCGGATAGTAGCAGTTCTTGCATCGCCAGTAATGCCAGATGCGTCAAAATTCCTGTTGAAACAAATCGGCGTTGGCAATGTGGATAACCTTACCATGGACAGCGCATTGACTACGGGTGGATTGCCGTTCGGTGCGAAAGTCGCGTCGCCGGAACCGCTTTTCCCAAGAATTAATGAAATACCAACGGAGATGGCGTCACCAGACGCGCCCGTTGAAACGGAGAACAAATTGTCTGAACCAGCAGAACCGAAAGTCGCGCCTGTCGCTGTAGTAGAAGAGCCATCAGTCGAAGCAAACTCCTATATCACGATTGATGATTTCATGAAGGTCGAACTTCGGGTTGGAAAGATCGTGACGGCGGAACCCATTCCCAACGCGACCAAACTGCTCAAACTGACCGTTGAAATTGCTGGTGAAGAACGAACCGTACTTGCGGGCATTGCAGAAATGTACCAACCGGATGAACTAGTTGGTCGACTGGTCGTGGTGGTCGCAAACCTGGCTCCTCGCAAAATGCGCGGAATCGAATCTCAAGGTATGTTGTTGGCGGCGGATGTGGATGGTCAGGCGATTTTCCTTGCGCCAGAAACAGAAGTTCCAACCGGAAGTAGAGTACGTTAATCTTCCGGTGGTGAAGGCTCTTGAGTTCTTTTCCTTAGAGGTAGTACGCATGCCACCATCAGGATTACCAACAGTCCGACGAATGTGTCTCCAACACGACTGTAGACTGTAACTCCGTCCAGCAGTGTCACATCCTGCGTTAAAATGCCTTCCCGATACGGCGCCAGACCACGAATGGCGCCAGTCGGCGAGATAAATCCTGTAATTCCCGTTGTTGCAGATGATGCCATCCATCGGCGGGTTTCCACGCACCGCATGGCGGACATCGCGACGTGCTGTTGCAATTCACTCGACTCCCCTGCCCAACTGTCGTTCGTGATGTTGATTAACAGGTTAGCGCCCCGCGCTGACCTGCCTCTGGCAATCACGGGAAATACCGATTCGTAACAGATTAACACGCTCGCTTTTGCGGGTCCGATCTGCATCAACTGGTCGCCCACTCCTGCGGCTGCATCCTCAGGGAAGTCAAATGCCTGTTGCAATCCGGGAATAAACCGGAGCGGAAACCACTCTCCCATGGGCACAAGCCAGGTCTTGTCGTATCGAGCGGATAGTTGACCAGTGGAATTGAATATGGCAGCAGAGTTGTAACTGTGGTGTTCATCGACAGGGTTGTCTGTTCCCACCAGATGCCATGCGTGACTTGCTAACGCAATTCGCTCCCATTCTTTCTTTATGCCGGGTATTCCAAATGCGGTCAAAGGCGACGTGCTCTCTGGCCAAACAATCAGGTCAGGGTGCTCCTTTGCCGCATCGTCGCTCATTCGGGAGTATCGTTCCATGGCCGCCGTTGCCCTGGCCATGAGTATGTCCACCGGGACCGGTGCGATATCCTTGATGGCTCGATCATTGGGCTGGATAATCGAAATTCGAGTTTTGGATCCGGTATAAATATCATGCAAGCGGAGTTCGCCGTATGCGACGCAGGCCAGTACCAGTGAAATTGGTACGATCCCCTGTCGAATAATATGGTTAATCGGCTTGAACGTAGATTTTCGCTGAGTACAATTCAACACAATCTCGACCAACGCCATGTTCAAAAAGGCGAGAAGAAACGTTATCCCAAATACTCCGGTAATATCGGCGATCTGGATGACATCGAGGTACCGATACTGCGTATAACCTGATAGAGACCACGGCATGGCGACCCCTGTTTGACATCGGAGCCATTCCATGAAGGTCCACGCGGCGCCTACGCAAACAGGACCAAGGGATTTCCACCGAGCTCGGTACAGCCACCACGCCATCCACCCGAATAGTCCAAACCAGAGCGATTTTAGGAGTGTTAGAGCTATCCATGCTCCCCAACCGGCAATCGAGTGAGTCCAGGCATTAACGGTCGCGGCAATCCAGATGATGGTCCAGCCCCAGTGAAGAATTCCAAACATGTAGGCCCATTTGAAGGCTTTACGCGGCCGAGTCTCGGTGACCACGAGGTAGAAAACAGGAGCTAACCCGATCCACGCCAGAAAGCCGAGATCGAGTGGTGGAAAAGATGCGGTCATCAACAGCACGGAAATAAGTAGTAGTACTACTTTCCGCTTCAGGGTCATCTCGGGGATTGTTTCGGATATACTCTGCATCTAAGGAGTTAATGGAATTTCATGTATTTTGGCAAGACTTCACATCGTGCTTGTGGGCTAGCGCTGGCTGGTTTATTGTTCTCAGGACTCTCTTGTGCGAAGGCTCCACCAACCACTGGGAGCGGCACTCGGCTCGTAGTTACGGTACGGTTTGCTGGTCCCATTAACCCAACATACCACTATTTCTTTCTCGTAAGGAATGCTGCTGACTCCGCTGGACAGAATGGACCTATCCCTGTAATTCTTCCGCCGTATGGTGGTAACGGATTCGCTGCTGGAAAGTTTCCTTCATCCGCCACGGCTGCGTTCACCGACTTCGTGGAATTCAATCGAACCGACCAGCCATTTGTAACCGACACCGGCTACACAGTGTACCATGTGCCCGGCGGCTACCTCGGTGACCCCAGCCGAACATTCTATCTCGCTCGTGGCAACCCGGTTGCAAGTACGGCGCCAGGTTCTGGGAACGTTCTTCAATTTGAACTCGACCTAAGTCAGATACGTGCAGAAACCACCGATGCAGTTCCAAATCCAGACTTGCGACCGAGATATCTTCAGGTCAATATTATTGCGGCGACTACAACTCCCGCCAACTCGACCACTATTGATGACCGATACGCCTTTGATGCTATCGGAGATCAGCGACAATCTGCAGGTGGCGACAGTTTTAACTCATTCATTACCATAGATACAACTCAGGTTGGCAAAAAGTACGAGAGTACAAGTATTCCTGGTCCAGATGAACCTACTGGCGACAGCTACCCGAGTGATCGGGACCCGGCTATCGACATGACCTACTGGTCCATTCAGATCACATCGCATTAGAATTCGGTGGCTAATCACGGTCAGATGTTTTGTGGGATCGCCAGCAACGAAGGTCACATCGTTTTTCGGATACTTGCCTCCAATTTCTTCGTACAGGTATGAATTGTGATAACGAGTGTAGTACACTCATTCAAATTCCAGAATCATCCCGATTCTGAAATCAATCACCGTCCTCTCAATGATGTGATGACGACAACCTTAACCTCCGATAAGTAATCCCTTCTCGCGCAATTTCTAACTGCGCTCGAGATGTTTCCGTGTCACCCAAAACTCCGTCTATTCAGAGACCGATGTACTGATCGCTAAACACCCGGCGTTCAATTTTAAGAGACTTGAATAGACCTCTTTTCTGTCATTGACAACCCAATTCAAGCGCCACGAGCAAATCAATCCGTTGGCTCGCATTTCAGGAGATGAGTAATCATGAATTTCATTCGACCGTGGGCATTTACCTCTATACTTGCCACCGCCATTCTAATTCCGGGCACGGGCATCGCGCAAACCGGTCCGGTTACCATTATTGAGCACGCGCGCATTATCACCGGTGATGGTCCAGCCATTGAGGACGGATACATTGTCTGGCAGGATTCAGTGATCAAAGCAGTTGGATCCGGTGAAGCGCCCAGCGAGTTTACTGGCACCAAACTGGAAGGCAAGGGCGCAACGGTCTATCCCGGATTTATCGATGCCTATTGCTTCGCCGGGATTACTGTTCCGGCATCACCAACCACTGTCGGCCCACCAGCTCCAGCCAGTCGAGGCGGTGGCGGAGGTCAAAATCGACCTGCGCAAACTCCAGCTCCACCGATGGTATGGCGCAAAGCTACCGATGTCTTCAAGGTTCCGGAAAACGTCTTTGCGGCCATGCGAAATAGTGGATTTACCACTGCCAACCTGGTCGTGCGTGGCACACTAACTCCAGGTGAGATGGTTACGGTCAACGTCTCCGATAAAAAGACTCCGGATGTTCTGAAGGACCGCGCTGGTATCAATCTGAATACCCTCACTCGAGGATTCAACTCGTATCCAAGCACCCTGATGGCTGCATTCACCTTCCTTCGACAAACTTTCTACGATGGTATGGACAGCGTCAATCATCCTCCGGCCAAACCCGATCCAAAACTGGAGTGCTTCGCGATGGCCGCATCCGGTGGTCTGCCTGTAGTGATTTCTGCAGGTGCAGAAAACGATATCCTTCGAGCCATTCGCCTGAGCAAAGAGTTCAATTTTAAGCCGACCGTAGTAAATAGCGTTTTGCCGGACGGTATTTCGGATCGTATCAAAGCCGCTGGCGCCTCGGTCATCGTTACCGGTGATGGCGATGGTATTCCATCGCTGGACAAAGCAAAAGTTCCGTTTGCCATAGCATCTGGATCGATTGATATGAGCGTGTCAGATGCGGACGAACTTCTCACTCGCCTACGCGCATTGAATACCAAGAAGAGCGCATCCAAGGAATCTCTTGTTGCGGCAGTGACCAGCGTTCCGGCATCCATTCTTGGAATGACCGATAGCCTCGGATCCATCAAGGTCGGCAAAGTCGCCAACTTGACTATTTTCGATGGCGACCTATTTGAGGCCAAGAGCCTAGTGAAATATGTCGTGGTGAATGGCGCGAAGATTGATCGCACAAAAGTCGCTGCCGATATGACACCAAAACCAATTCGCACAGCCGCAGATGGTGTGCCGTACAAGACTGTTAATTACGACGACGCCGATGGCGATGGGGAGTAGAGATTGAGAAACACCTTGTTGAAAACGCTGAGTCTCGTTACTCTTGGTCTCGCCACTCTATTTACAATTAGCGTATCCGCAAATTCGGACGTTTTCATTCAGCATGGAACCATCCTGACCGTAACCAAAGGAACTATCAAAGACGGTGATATTCTGATCAAAAACGGCAAGATTGTTGCCATTGGCAGAAATCTGCCTAAGCCTGCCGGTATCAAAGTCATTGATGCTACCGGCAAATTTGTCATGCCTGGAATCATCGACGCCCATTCGCACATGGCGGCAGAGGGTGGAATCAATGAATCGACCGAAGTCGCTGCGGCCGAAGTTAACATCTATGATGTAATCAACCAGAAAGACCCGGGTATCAAGTTGGCTCTAGCTGGCGGTGTGACGACGATCAACACAATGCACGGCAGCGCAAACCCCATTGGTGGTCTTGTTGCAACGCTTAAACTGCGATGGGGCAAGACAGCGGAAGAGATGAAGTTTGCCGGAGCTCGGCAGCATATCAAATTTGCTCTTGGGGAGAACCCTCGCCGCGTGCATGCTGATCGTGGCGTAACTACTCGATTGGGTGTCGCTGATGCTCTTCGAAACTACTTCACCCAGGCACGCGAATACAATGCTTCGTGGGAAGAGTATCGACACAAGCTCGCTGCTGGTGAAAAGGCAGTTCCCCCGCGAAAGGACCTCAAGCTAGAGAGCATGGGAGCCGTTCTGAAGGGCGACATCTGGGTTCAATGCCACTGCTACCGGGCCGATGAAATTGAGATGCTGCTCAAATTGAGCGACGAGTTCGGATTCAAGATTGGCGCACTGCAGCATGTTCTTGAGGGCTATAAAATCGCCCCGGAGATCGCAAAGCGCGGTATCGGCGCGAGCACTTTTGCTGATTTCTGGGGATACAAGCTCGAAGCATATGATGGCAATGTTTACAACGCTGCCGCCATGGTACAGGCAGGAATTCGAACCTCAGTCAATTCGGATAGTGGCGAGCGCATTCGTCGACTAAACCTTGACGCCGCGAAGAGCCTTCGATATGGCGGACTCAACCAGGACCAATGCCTTGGCCTTGTTACCATCGAACCCGCATGGCAGCTCGGTATTGACAAACAAGTCGGGTCGTTGGAAGTTGGCAAGGATGCGGACATCAGCATCTGGGATGCCCATCCATTGAGCGCATATTCCAAATGTGTGATGACACTGGTCGACGGAGAAAACGGGTTTGTACGGGGCGCAGACGGCAAAGCGACATTTGGCTCCGCCACTCCAACTGTGAATCCAATTCCTGCGCCTGCGGAGGCGCAACCGGTCCACTCCTATCCTGTTTATGAGGCTCCGTTTGAGTTGAAGGCCACGCCGTTGATGCCAACCGAGGTCCTGGCGATTACAGATGCGGTAATTCACACAGTTAGCGGTCCGGTCATCAACCACGGTACAGTTGTGATTGAAAATGGCCGGTTTACGGCAGTTGGAGAGCGTGTGGAGATTCCGCGAGGCGCGCGTGTCATTGACGCGCGCGGACAGCACATCTATCCCGGATTCATCAATGCTACCGGACAGCTCGGTCTTACGGAAATTGCACCCATTTCCGAGAGCGTCGATACAGGTGAGCGCGGCACGAACAACCCCATGCTTCGGGCTGCCGATGCTTATCACACGTCCAGCGCTTGGATCGGACTTAGCCTATGCACAGGAATTAC
>JBDUAM010000609.1:0-9164 GCA_040004655.1 Chthonomonadales bacterium
GAATCTCAAGTGGCGACAATGGGCGGTAGTGTTGTTGTTTGCGCTGGTAGTGGCATGGAATCTTGCCGCCTTGATCGTGAGATCGAGACGGCGTTTTTGCAACAGGTACATTCTTTTTAACTCGCCCACATCTTCTTAACAAACGCAAAGCCGTCCGCGCCAAGACCCTCTTCGGTATCAAAGAGGTCTCGCCAGATGCAGGTGGCAGCGGCGAGCTCCGGAAGCGCGCGACCAAATGCCTCGATGGTGAGCCATCCGTCATAGCCGACATCTTTGAGCGCGCGGAATGTGTCAGCCCATTGAACATGCCCGGTGCCTGGCACCCCTCGATGATTCTCCGAAATGTGCACGTGGTTGATGCCCGCGCTGTTCTTCACAACGCTGTCGTAAATGTTCTGTTCTTCGATGTTCGCGTGGAACGAGTCGTAGAGGTACCCAAACGATGGATGACTCACCTCTTTGACAAACCTATCGGAATCGGCGGCGGTGTTGAGGAAGTAGCACTCGAATCGGTTCAAAGGTTCGGTTGAGAGTTTGATCCCGGCGGTCGCGGCATATTCTGCCGATGCCCGCATCGTTTCCACTCCCCACTTCCACTCGTCCGCAGTTCGACCCTTACCACTGAAATGCCCGATGGGTGAATGGAACGGACCAATGATGATCTCGCTGTTGAGCGTCGCGCTGTAGTCGACGTGCTTCTTCATATGGTCGACTGCCGCAGCACGAATAGCCGGGTCTGGAGAGATAGGGCTGGTCTCTGGCGAACAGATTGCTGTGGACGTACACGCGAGCCCAAGATCCTTCAACACGCGACTCGTCCGGACGAGTTGATCGGGATCGGGCCCGAAAAGGGGGATTTCCACTCCATCGAACCCGATCGATTTTAGTCTGCCCAGCAGGGGAAAGTGCTCGTCCGTAATATTGCCGGACCAGAGCAGCAGGTTCATCCCGATTCGCATGATGCGATTGTCTCCGATCTCTTACTGTGCAGGTTTTGCCGGAGCATAACCTGCAGCGGGCGTGCCGTCCTGCGCAAGGTGTCGAGTGCTCCAGAGGAGGCCCTTGGTGACCATGTCGAGGTAGCGCGGATCGGAGACCGTCTCATTGTTGTGGCCGATGGTGGTGCAGAAGACACGGGTCTTGGCGTTGTAGATATTGATCCACGCGACAACAGTGGTGGTCTCGACCATCTCGCCCTGGGCGTTCTTATAGCTCTGCTTACCGGTGGCCAGCGCTCGCGCGGTGTCAAGCAATTTGCCATCGATATTGTTGTAGAGCTCTTCGTTGACCGTGGTCCAATCCTTCACGTCTTTAGTAATGCGGTGCTTTTGGTCGGTGAAGGTGAGTGAGATCGGAACCTGTGGACCGTGACCGGTGCTTGCAAGACCTGTGAATTCGAACCAGGGGGTCGTCTTCGGGAAGGTTTCGCTGCGATAGCTGTGTTCGCCGCAGTGGAGCAACACAGCCGGAAGGCCATTTTTATGCGGTTCCAGAATCTTGTTGATCGACTCCAGATCTTTGACATCGCTGGTGCATTCATCGTGGATGACCACGTCGAAATCTTTTGCCCAATCTGCTTTTTCGTAGATCGGGTTCAGATGTTTCGTGCCCTTGTCGGGATCATAAGCTACAGTAAACGTGATGTTCGCCCGCTCAGAGAGTCCCTTGGTGATGATGTCCTTCTGCTTCTCATAATCGTGGCAGCAACCACCGAGCACCAGCAGAGCGCGGATCGGTTTGGCCTGCTTGACAGGATTTACGGTGGTACGAGAGCCATTGGCGAGGCAGACAAGCCCCATGGCGCCAACAGCAAGAATAATATCAATTCGTTTCATAGGTGAACTCCTTCGTTTGTGAAACCGGTCTGATTCATTTCGTCAGGTGGCGATTGTATTCCTTTAATTAGTGTCTTGCAAACTGATACCGGAAAAATATTTGGGAAAAGTTTTGACCGCAGGATTCGGAGAGACTTGCGCGACGATTGAGGGTAGCATTCGGTTATGAACGAGACACTTACGTTGCCAAACATGAATTGCGATTCCGTTGCCCAATGGCGGGCCGTTTTGAATCGTGATCGAAATGCGGACGGGCAGTTCTATTACGCCGTTCGGTCGACAGGAATCTACTGTCGACCATCTTGCCCCTCTCGCCGACCTCGACCTGAATCTGTTAGCTACTTCCAGTCATGTGTCGATGCCGAGTCGGCAGGATTTCGCGCTTGTCTGAGATGCAAGCCTCATGAGACGGCCCGACATATTGCTGCGGTCACCGCCTGCTGCCGATACATGGAATCCCATTTTGATGAACCAATCACGCTTGAGACACTTGCGGCGGAGGTGGAAATGAGCGCATCCCACCTGCAGAAAGTCTTCAAACAAGCAGTGGGAATCACGCCACGCGAATATGCAGACGCTTGCCGAACAGAGGCTTTTCGAAATGCGCTCCTTCAGGGCAGACCTGTCGTGGAGGCGCTGATCGAGGCCGGGTTTGGTTCGACCAGTCGGGCTTATGAAGGAGCAAATCGTCGACTGGGTATGTCGCCGGGCTCGGTGCGAAAGGGAGGAGTGCAGATGGAGATTCACTACGCGACAACGTCAACCAAACTCGGAGCGCTACTGGTTGCCTCGACGGAAAAGGGTATCTGTTCCGTTACGCTAGGAGATAACGCGCATGATCTGGTCGCCGATTTCCGAAATGAATATCCCGCAGCAGAAATTCGCGAGGATAAGAGTGGGCTGGAATCAACGCTCTGGGCACTGGTTCAGCATATCGAGGGTAACCTGCCCGCGCTCGATCTTCCAACAGATGTTCGCGCGACTGCCTTTCAACGTCGAGTCTGGCAGGAGTTGCAGCGAATCCCGTTTGGTGAAACGCGATCCTATGCAGAGATCGCGAAGGCTATTGGTAAGCCGTCTGCAGCTCGGGCGGTTGCGCGTGCATGCGCGACCAATCCCACGGCTTTGATCGTGCCGTGCCACCGAGTAGTGCGAACGGGTGGAGAGTTGAGCGGGTATCGATGGGAAGTAGAACGAAAGCGTGAACTCCTGCGGCGCGAGAAAGCGATCCGATAATGAGCCCAGGAACAGTGGATCATCTGCCCGACTAACTCGTTGATCGACGTTGGATACGGCTCGCAACCAAAACTTGACTATATGTGATGCCAATAAAGCTTATTCGCCGACTGCAGCCAGTATCTGCTTCAACAAATCTTCTGTACGATAGGGTTTCTGCACAATCCCCTTTACACCCGATCGTAGTAGGAACTGGATATCCTCATCGGAACTGTAGCCAGTCGAGATCAAAACGGGCAAGCCGGGGTACTTGGCGATAAGCTCCTCAGCGAGAAGTCTGCCACTCATGTTCGGCATCACCAGGTCGGTGAGTACGAGCGCAATCCGATCCCGGTTGGCCTCAAAAAGTTCTAATGCGATTGACGCAGAGGTAGCTTCCAGCACGTCCCACCCATCGCGCTCCAGTATGCGATGGAGAAGTTCTACCAGCATCTGTTCGTCATCGACAACGAGAATCGCCGTGCCAAGCCCGGGCGGAGGTGGATTTCCCATGAGTGTACTCCCTGGCGAATCGCTAATCGGAATCAGAAGCCTCCGAATGGCGATGCGCCGCCTGAAGACGGCTTCAATGCCGCCTCAATAATGACGGCCGGTGCGCCGGTCGCGTTGAACATCCATACGGCAATCACGGCGCCAATGATGACAAACAGACTGTACCAGCCTCTGCCACCAAACTTCACCCCGAATTGTATTCCCAGAATCGGTGGCAACGGCGCAGCGACCAGGTAGACCAACGCCGTCTGGATTCCCAGAAAATGGAACGGTATTGCAAACATCCAAATCGGCATGAACAGAAGAAACGTGACGGCCGCGGTCGCAAGCAGGGCCAGAACTGCCAGCGCAAACCCCCGCATGCTGCGCGAGTTCTGTAATATTGGTAGTGTACCCAACCACGGGCGAACATCAAATGAACTGCGTTTGGGAATTTCCCTACCAAAGACAATTCCCCGTGCCTCCATCTCCCGAACCAATAGACTATAGTAAAACGGCTGCTTGAGGATGTGGATGTGGTTGTAAACGTCCTCCAGCTCATCCACGGAATAGTTCTGCAGCTTTTTGCTGTAGACCTTTGGGTCTTCCCATTCTCGCGGTTTGAAGATGGACATCTTGTGGTTCCCTGTTGTCGATGAAAAAAGGTGTGAACCCTTCGCTCTAATACAAATAGACGCGTAATCACACCTATCGATACAACGAGTGTAATCGGAGCGCGCCCGTCCTCGGGCGCAACCTCAATCTAAGGGCATGTGTCGATAATCTCTCGGTGCGGGCGGGGACGCCCGCGCTCCTATTCAAATTGCGGTAACCCCAACCTTTAATTCAAGAGGCGAATTATCCCACCTACCGGCACGAAGAGCGTAACCGGAGCGCGCCCGTCCTCGGGCGCAACCTCATTCTTTCGGTACGTATGTCGATAATCTTTCAGTGCCGGCGGGGACGCCCGCGCTCCGATTTCGTTGTGCGGTCATCCATTTCCATCACAACTTGGAGGCCCGATTTACGTTGGAAATAGGTACTTCATCAGGTTGTCGGTGTCAGCAAAATCCGGGATGATGATGTCGGCGCCGGCGCGAATCAATCTCTCTCGCTTCCACTCGTCGATCTGACCTGGATCTGATTCAAATGAGGCGACTCCGACGGCATATCCGCCCGCCCCTCGACCATTTTCGATCTCCACGTAGCCATCCCCGATGACCAGCAGATCAGGTCCTTGCAACGCATGATCCTCGATCATTTTGTTGATGATCATCTGTTTGGAGAAGCTCTTGTAATCGTCGACCGCGGCGTAAATTCTGCCGTCAAAGTACCGGGTCACGTCCAGCGCATCCGACTCGGCCAGGACATACGGGAGATCGGTTCCGCTTGCGAGATAGGAGGTCACTCCGCGAGCCTCAAGCGCTTCAAGCAGCTCTATGGAACCGGGAACGAGCAGATCGACAGGTTTCATGGCCCCGGATTTGAGCCCATCAACTCGATCCGCGATACGAATATCGAGTCGGCGAAGGTATTCATGTTTATACTCCAGCGCCTCGCGCGGTGTTCCACCCCGTCGCTTGACTTCTTCCTGCAACTGAAAGCACTGGTAGATGGTCTGCTTGCCAGTGAGATGCTCCACGAAATCCCGGACCACGCGTTCTACTTCGCCGAGCTCTTCACGGTTTGGGGTGACGGCGAGCTCTTCCACAAAGTAAGGAATCATCACATTCAACCAGCCCTCGCGGATGAGGGAGAGAGTGCCATCGAAATCGAAAAGGGCGGTCTTGAAGCCGCCAAGGGGACGGTCGGCGTTGATGATCTCCAGGGACAAGTAGTTAGCTCCGGGTTTGATGGAGTCATTTTACCTGTTGGTCCGGTTGTGCATACGAAGAACAATTGCGATGGGCCTTTGACCGATTATTGGCGGTGGAGTACTGCGGTGGAAGGGTGGTTTGCAGGGATTAAATTCTGCGGGTTATGCGTTACAATTTGGTGTAATTTGGCATTCTGTAAGAATGGATATGATTGAAGGAGCGTTTGGCATGTGGAATTACAGGTATTTTGTCGTCGGGCTTTTTGCAGCTATTGCCTTAACAACCCAACCCATCTGTGGTTTGGCGCAATCTTTTGCCTCTGCGAAGCCAGGTAATCGAACTGTTCAGGCTAAACGCCCCAAAAACCCCAAATTAGGAACGGTCTGGGTGAATCCAAAAGATGGCGTCGAAATGGTATTTATACCGGCCGGCGAGTTTGAAATGGGGAGCGCCGATTTTGAAGACACGCGACCTGTTCACAAGGTGACTCTGGATAGTTATTACATTGGTCGCAATTCAGTAACAGTTTCTCAATACCTTAAGTTTTGCGATGCATCTGGGCATAGCAAACCAATGCCACCGGATTTTAATCAAAATTGGAGCAAACCAGATCACCCTATCGTTAACGTCTCTTTTGCGGACGGCCTTGCATATTGCAAGTGGGCTGGAGGGAGGCTGCCAACGGAGGCGGAGTGGGAAAAGGCTGCTTCGTGGGATGACGTGGCGAAAAAGAAGCGCAAATATCCCTGGGGAGATGAATTTGACCCTTCCAGGCTTTGGAAATCCCAAAAGAAGGGGCTAGACGCAGGCGGAACAAAACCCGTTGGCAGTTACCCAGCCGGGGCGAGCCCATACGGCCTACTTGATATGGCTGGAAATGTATTTAACTGGTGTTCAGACTGGTATGACGGCGGGTTTTACGGCAATGCGTTAGCATCAAATCGTAACCCTGAAAATCAGACTTTGGGAGAAAAGAAAGAGAGAACTGTTCGCGGAGGATCGTGGGTCATCCCGTTCCCAGATGTCTTTCGCACTGTGTTCCGGGGCAACATCCTTCCTGAGACCGCCATCTTCGGTGGAGGTTTTCGATGCGTGATTGGGAAGTAGGGGCAATCGCAGTTCTGTGAAACGACATGAAGAGTGTCATCGGATAGCGCTGTCCTTCGGCGCACGGTCCCTCTTTAGGTATGAGGTTTATCTCTCGACCTCAGTTATAAGTGCGGGCGGGGACACCCGCACTCCGATTATATTTTATACGTTGCTTAAACCCGTGTTTTATTCCGTTCGCCGATTGAAATCGCGCCTGGGAGATGTACAAATGCGCCCTCCGGAGACTCTAATGGCAGTCCGCACTCGTGGGGTACGGGCAAAAGCTTTTCGATTGGGTTACAAACGCTCCTGAATGCCAATTTGGAGAATGGTCTGGACGAACCGTCTTACAAAACTCCGACGATCTCACCCTCATCCGTAACGTCCATACGAAAGGCGGCGGGGGTGGCGGGAAGACCCGGCATGGTCATGATATCTCCGCACAAGACCCGCACGAATCCCGCGCCGGATGCAAGTTGGACTTCTACGACAGGCAGCGTGAAGCCGGTCGGTGCGCCGAGGAGCGATGGATCGTGAGAGAACGAGTACTGGGTCTTTGCGAAGCAGATGGGCAGGTGGCCATATCCCCACTTCTCGGTCTGCCGCAACTTTGTTTTTGTACCGGGACCATAATTCACGTCCGCCGCGCCGTAGACTCCGGTGGCGATAGTCGTGATCTTATCCATCAATCCCATGTCGGACGTGTAGAGTGGCTTGAATTGTGCTTCATTGGCGCCGCATGCTCGGACTACCGCTTCCGCCAGGGATGCGGTCCCCACACTGCCACGCGCAAATCCTTCGGATATCGCCGCGTCGACTGCACCGAATTCTCGGGCCAACCGAAGCAATTCGTTGAGTTCGTTTTCGGTGTCGGTTGGGAATCGGTTGACCGCGACCACCACGGGCAACCCAAAGCTCATCACATTCTTGATGTGTTTCTGAAGATTGACTGAACCGAGGCGTAGCGCATCCAGATCCTCTTGACCCAACTCTGGTGGAAGCGGTTTGCCTGCAGATAACTTGAACTTTCCACTATGCGCTTTCACGCCTCGAACTGTTGCGACCACTACCACTGCGTCCGGGCCACGTCCCAGAGCGGGCGCGAGGATGTGACAGAACTTCTCAAATCCCAGATCGGCGCCGAAGCCGGCCTCGGTCACCACGTAATCCGCCATGGAGAGCGCAAGGTCATCCGCCAGCACGGAATTACAGCCGGTGGCGATATTCCCGAACGGACCCATGTGGACCACCACGGGTGTACCTTCTAGCGTCTGGATGAGGTTTGGGAGCAGCGCGTCGCGAAGAAGCAATGCCATTGCGCCGACGGCATTCAGGTCTCGCGCGCGGATGGGATCGCCAGCGTTCGTCACGCCGACCACGATCTCGCCGAGTCGCTGCTTGAGATTAGCGAGACTGGTGGAGAGGGAGACGAGCGCCATCACCTCTGATGCGGCAGTGATCGCGAATCCGGTCTCACGCGGGGTTCCGTTGGACTTGCCGCCGATCCCCGTGATGCACTGTCGCAGAGAGCGATCCGCGACGTCCAACACGCGTCCCCAGAGGACACCGTGCGACGCGAATCCGCAAGCGTTGCCGTGCTGAATATGCGCCTCGATCATCGCCATCAGCAGATTGTGCGCCGCTGTGATGGCATGGAAATCTCCAGTGAAATGCAGGTTCAGTTCATCAGATGGATACGCCTGCGCCTTGCCGCCGCCCGCCGCGCCGCCCTTCACCCCAAAGACCGGGCCAAGGGATGGTTCGCGAATGCAGATGACCGCGTTCTTGCCGATGTGCCGCAGCCCGTCTCCCAGCCCGATGGAGGTGACCGTCTTGCCCTCGCCCGCCGGGGTTGGAGAAATGGCCGTGACAACAATCAGTTTGCCCTGCGGATTGCTGCTGATACGCTTCAGCGCCGCGATAGTTATCTTGGCCTTGCTGCGACCGTAGGGCAGTATCTCTTCGTCCAGCAACTCGCACTTCGCGGCGATCTCGCTGATGGGGCGTGGCTGAATGGCGGTCGAAAGCTCTTTCTCGGCGGCGATGGCGGTCTCCTGTAGGTCGATTTAGTGCGTGGGATCGATTACTGACATTCTACTTCACAGGGAGTTTGTCTCGTCAAGTAGAGTTTCGTAAATCGCATGAGACACATATGCACGTCATCTTGAAGGACGAAGGATCTGCTTGTGCATTGATGAGTCAATATTGTCGGCCGGGAGATAAAATATGGCGGCAATATATTCCTTCGAAATAGCATCCACAATATTTAGCAGTCCCGTCAGCCTCATAAAACCCTTGCAATGCTTTGAAATATGCATGGTAAATGTTCAATCCTATGTCTTCGTCTTTATATTAGATTGGAGGTAGCGCCGCACTCATTAACGAGATATTAAAAGTCTATTTGGATGAAGAAGGAAACTTGCAAATATGTATCGAAATCCAATCATGATAGCGTTGATTGCTTATTCGTCGACTTAGCTCAGTGTCAGAAGTTGGCGGTTGACAGCACAATGTGAAGTTTATACACTTGGTCACAGGGAGGTGATACGGTTGAAATCACAGGTTAACCCGGTCACGGCAACAATCATTGTAGTTGCTCTCATTGCAATAGCAGGTCTTTTCCTCTGGAAATCGGGAGGTGTCAGTCGAAGTGGTGAAAAGCCGCCTGGAATGCCTGCCGAGGCGGGTGCTGCCTTAGGTAATGTTATGGGTAACA
>JBDUAM010000572.1:0-2734 GCA_040004655.1 Chthonomonadales bacterium
CCCCTTGGGGTAAATCCTATCGAGACCAGTGGTGACAATCGACTCACCGACTTCTTTGAGCTGCAGGGAGTTGACGATCAGATCGCGGCCACCCGTGTAGACGAGTCCGCGCCAACCGTAAGCTTCCGTAGACTGACTGATGTACTCAATTCGATCTTTACCCTCGGCGCGTGCAAGTCGACCAATGGGAACGTGGTATTTGTTGAGGTCTTGCTTGCGTGGGAAAGTCTCGCTGCCAAATAGGGACGATATCTCACCGGCCGCGGACCAGAGATCGCGGGTGTCGCCATCATTGTGAGCCATCATCTCAAATCGAGACTGACCAGTTCGGCGAACCTGAAGTTTGGCAAAATAGTCCGTATCGTGAACCCCGCCAACCATGCTGCCACCCAGTCCATGGCTCTCCAGGGCGAGCAGGAGCACGGCTTTCATCGGTTCGTCCCACCAGATGGTCTGGCCGAGCGCGAGGAACGGAGAATCCGGGTAGGCGGTCCGTAGTTCAGTAAGTATGGTCGCCGCGGACGGATGATAATTCTGCAAGTCTGGATCTACCTGTTCAATGGACCGCTAATTGGATCAGATGTTTACTTCGTCGCCAGGCGAGTTGCAACCTGTACAAATGTTCGAACCATGGCGCCCGTCGGACCTTTTGCGAGGTGAGTCGCTTTATCTGTTGTTGCGGTACCCGCAATGTCCAGATGCACCCAGGGTGTATCGTCGACAAATTCTTTCAGGAACGCTGCTGCGCAGTTGGCTCCGCCCGGTCTTCCGCCGCTGTTTTTCAGGTCTGCTATGTCACTGCGAATCTGCCGCGTGTATTCGGGATAGAGCGGCATTGGCCAGACGTTCTCGCCAGCGGTCTCGGCCGCGGCTTCCATCTCGTGTAGCCACTCTTTTTTGTTGGTCCACGCGCCCGTCGAAACGTGCCCGAGCGCAACAACGCACGCACCGGTTAGCGTAGCTACATCTACGACACGCTCCGCCTGCAAGTTCCGAATAGAGTAGACCAGCGCGTCGGCCAGAACCAGTCGACCCTCGGCATCTGTCGTCATGATCTCGGATGTTTTGCCATTCATAAATCGAATGACGTCACCGGGTCGGAATGCCTTGCCGTCCGGCATGTTCTCGGCGCAGGGCGCCACTCCGACAATGTTGACGTTGAGCTTGAGCAGACTGATGGCGCGCATAGCCCCGATAACCGCGGCTGCACCAGCCATGTCACCCTTCATGTCGCCCATGCCTTCGGTGGGTTTGATGGAGATTCCACCAGTGTCGAAGGTGATTCCTTTACCGACCAGCGCGATGGCAGGCTGACCGGGATTTGGCATATGTTTCAGAACGATTAGTCGAGCTCTATTTTCCGATCCCACGCTTACGCTCAGAATACCGCCCATGTTGTGGCGATACATGTCGTCTTCGTCGAGGATGTCGCAACCCAACCCGATGTCGGTTGCCATCAATCGGGCGCGTTCCGCCATTGCTGCCGGCGGAAGGGCATTCGCCGGTTCGTTTACGAGCGTGCGAGTCAGGTTGATGCTCTCGCCCAATATCTGTCCGCGTTCCGTGCCGGACGTTACACTGTGGGCTTGTCCGGAGTCCGGTTCGAGGAGAACAAGCTCGTCAAGGCTGCCCTTGCGGTCTGCCGATGCTTTATAAGAATCAGGTTCCCACATGCTGAGGATAACTGCTTCGACAATGTTGGCTGCAGCGTCTGACAGGGAAGCATTTGTCGACTTCTTGCCGACTACATTTCGATGAAGGGAGGTTGCGACTTTTTTCATGCCGCGGTCGCGCAAAGCTCGGGCGGCCGTACCGACCGTCTCCCGCAGGACTTTGGGAGAGAATTCGTCCTTCTTGCCAAGTCCGAGGAGAATCACCCGTGCGACTTTCAGTGCGCCGTTTGTATAGAAGGTGGCCAGTTCGCCACGTTTACCGCTGGCTTCCTGAGGTCCACCAAGTCCACACTGGGCGCTAAGGGCTCCGCCGAGCAGACCGTCGATGGCAACGAGATCGCTGTCGAGCTTCTCCCCTTCAAATCGACCTATCAGCAGGGCATCCGCAGAGGATTTTTCAAAGTCGTCGACAAGAACGGTAATGTTCATCGTTGGTTAAGGGTCTCCAGAAATTGGCGTTTAGGTGGCGGGGATGGGTTGGGACGAAGCAACTTCCACAAAGAGGTCGCGGCGGTCTTTCAAGAGTGTGGACAGTAGTCCGGTGCAGGCAGAATTCAGCAGGTCATAGACCAGTTCGTATCGACCGTCGTAATAAGGATCGGGGACTTCTGAGAAGCCACGTTCCGGTGCAAAACTCATCATTGAAACGATCCGTGCCGACGAGGATCCTAGCAGTCGAACCGCTTCCATGTTATCTTCGTCCATCGTGATGATGTAATCCCACTTGCCGAGATCAGCGCGGGTGATCTGTCGCGCTCGACCGGTATAAGGAACCTCGTGCGTGTTAAGTACCGCGAGCGTGCCCCGATGCGCCTTTTCACCCACATGCCAGTGCCCGGTACCTGCGCTGTCAATTTCAAATTGATCCACGAGATTGGCCTTCTTTACGAGTTGCAAAAAGATGGCTTCGGCCATTGGAGAGCGGCAAATATTTCCGAGACACACAAAGAGAATTCTTACCATACGTTTATTATACCTGTGGTCCCGGGTAGGGCGGCCGAGGATGGGGTTGCACTTGCCCAATACTGCCAAAAAGGAATACAATCTTCAGCATTGCGCCG
>JBDUAM010000259.1:0-9120 GCA_040004655.1 Chthonomonadales bacterium
TGCCTCAGGGTCGACGCTTGGCATCGCAGTCGGGGCAGGTTTGCCTGAGAAAACGCTGGCCACAGCAATTGACCGACCGTCCCCTCGCCAGGTCGCAGACCACACGATCCGAATCGCGACTGGCCTCATCGAAGTGGAGCCAAATCGAATCCTGTCGACTACTACCTACAATGGCATGTTTCCTGGCCCCCTCCTCCGGCTGAAAGAAGGCCGTCCCGTTTCGGTTGATATCCATAACGACACAGATACGCCTGAGCAGTTCCACTGGCACGGGCAGCGGATCCCGGTAGATGTGGATGGCTCTTCAGAAGAAGGAACCCCCTTTATCCCCGCCCATGGCAACCGGAGAATAGAGTTCACTCCGGGACCGGCAGGCTTTCGGTTCTATCACACGCATACAGCGGGCCGAGAAGACTTAAGTGCAGGGCAGTACAGCGGCCAGGTCGGTCCGTTATACATTGAGCCCAGGCGCGAGCCGGGAGCTTACGACCGGGAAGTGTTCTTGACGCTTAAGGAGTTTGTACCGTCGTTGGCACGCGGCGGCGATATGGTAATGGATTTCCTTTCGCCTTCGACAATTGTATCGTCCCTGAAAGCTTTAGCAGAACAGGCGGACCGAGATGCTAAAGGGAAGCCCAAGGGTTTCGAAGTAGGTTACGACGTTTTCACCATCAATGGCAAAATGCTCGGGCATGGCGAGCCGATTCGTGTGAAGCCGGGCGAGCGAGTGCTTTTTCACGTTCTGAATGGAAGCGCGACCGAGATTCGGAGTCTGGCGCTACCCGGCCACCAATTTAAGGTTGTAGCTCTGGACGGAAATCCGGTTCCAAGGCCGGCGACTGTTCCGGTTCTCTGGATCGGTACCGGCGAGCGAATCTCAGCAATTGTTGAGATGAACCACGCTGGCGTCTGGGTGCTGGGCGATCTCTCCGACGAGGACCGCAGTCGCGGTATGGGCATCGTTATTGAGTACGCGGGCCGAAAAGGAAAGCCCCAATGGTTAAAACCTGCGCCATTCCGATGGGATTACATACATTTCACAAAGGCGGGAGCAATCTCCACTAAGCCGGACCAAATGTTTCGTATGACATTTGCCAAGCAACAGGCCGCTGACCATGGCTTCAATCGGTGGACGATAAACGGCAAAGCCTATGCCATGGGTGCGGAGCGTATGCACGACATGACAGGCCAAGAAGCAATGCTTCAGCTAAAGCTTGGCAGACGATACCGTTTGCAGATGCGCAACGCAAGCGATGACATACACCCCATTCATCTTCATCGCCATACATTCGAGCTGACCCGCTTTGCAGGTCATGCTACTGCTGGACTCCTCAAGGATGTCGTAATGGTGGGCGGGTTCCAGGAAGTGGAGATCGATTTCACCGCCGATCAACCCGGGCTGTCTCTGTTCCATTGCCACATGCAGCTGCACATGGACTTTGGCTTTATGGCACTGTTCCAGTGCGCTTAGCCAAAAAGATCACGAACCGAACGCCGGGCTGAAAAGACCAACTATCGAGCCTTCCTTCTTCGACCTATAACCACCCGTCCCAACCTGGCCAAATGGCTGCTTATGGCGTAAGTTGCATTTCTTGGTAGTCCGATTATGCGAGCGACGTTGCGGTTGTTGAAGAGGAATGCTGCGACCAGGCAGTAGGGCTTGAGCCTTATGTCGCAGCAGTCGATTACGGGTACTCCTTACTTAAACGCACTTTGTAAGAAGTAATACAGGTTATTGCGCCAATGAGTAGCATCGTGAGCATGACCATCCACATTCCAGATGTGTGGGATGCCCTTCTCCTTCATGTATGCGTGCACTCCCTGACTTATACGGATGAGGCCGTCTTTATTGCCACTTGAAAGCCATAGTAACTTCAGTTGTTTCTTAGCGGCCTCTGGATCTGACAAAAGTTGTGCTGCGGGTTTTGTGTTTGGAGCGGACGAAAATCCGCCGATCCATGCAAATTTGTCGAGGTGAGCGAGGCCGAAGTTGAGGGACTGACCGCCACCCATCGAGAGCCCCGCAATGGCGCGGTGCTCGCTGTCCGCTTGCAACGCGTAGTGCGACTCCATGTAGGGAATGACATCATTCAACAGGTCCTGCTCGAAGGCCGCGAAAGCGGGCGCCGTAGCGAACGCATTCGGACCCGGTCGGTCGTCCTTTTGAGCGCGACCGTTCGGCATGACGATGATCATTGGTACCGCCTTGCTGTCTGCCAGGAGATTGTCCATCAGTTGGTCGGGCTTGGCGAAGCGCTCCCACTCTGTCTCGTCGCCACCAATGCCGTGGAGAAGGTAGACGACCGGGTACTTTTTGTCCATTGAGTAGCCAGGCGGCGTATAGACCTGCATCTTGCGTTTCGTGCCGACAGACTTCGAATCGTATTCGACCATTTCCAGTTTTCCGTGTGGTATGTCTGCCCGAACCGCGTTAATACTGTCCATTGGCTCCGGGAACGCCTGCACGTCATCCGGGTTCAGGACGATGGGTCCGCCAAATCCCCCGCCAGGACCACGAGGTGCGCCCGCAACGGGAGTTTGCTGTTGAAACAATAAGGGTGCAAATTCATGCAGGCTTCGTCGCCATGTAAGCCATTCATGAGATGTATCGGGCGATTCGTATAAGACAGTCTTGACACCAGCCTTTTTCAGGTTATCGTTGTACCCACGAATGCTATTTTGCATGTTTGGCGCCTCAGCGGTACCAATGCTGAGGAATAGAAGGTGGGCTCGACGATTAAACGATTCTACATCTGCCATGACGCCATTGTGCGCGGTCTTCACGTCAAATTCTCCGCCGCCGAATCCACCACCGGCCCCACTGAATCCGCCGATGTAGGAGAAGAGGTCAAGGTGATTAAGACCTATCGTGTAAGACTGGAAACCGCCCATTGAAAGGCCCGCTATGGCTCGGTGGTCGCGATCTGCCTGGGTGCGGAAAGAAGAATCGATGTAAGGGACAAGATCCTTTGAGACAACCTCATCAAAGGTCATAAACGCTCGATTGATATTTGGCGGCGCTCCCGGTTGTCGGGGCGCAGGCTGCTCCCCGGGCTTAACAGCGTAGCCCTTTTCCATTACAACCAGCATCGGTTTCGCCTTGCGCTCCGCTATCAAATTGTCCATGATGAACGCCATGTGGCCTTGATTTGACCAACCGCGTTCGTCCTCGCCAGAACCGTGTTGAAGGTACAGAACGGGATATTTTGTATCACGTTCCGTGTCATAACCCGGAGGAGCATATACGTAAACTCTTCGCCATGCCTGGGCTGTATTGGAACGGTACCACCTCTCGCGGACATCACCATGAGGCACATCCTTGGCGGTATGGTAATCAACACCCTTTTCGGGTATTTCAATCCCGCTGGCATCTTTTCCCGTTCCAAAGAATGTCTCGCTGCCCGGGTCGTTGACTTCTGCGCCGTCGATGAATACACGATAATAGTGGAAGCCCGGGACCTGGGGATCTGTAGTAGCAGTCCAAAAGCCTGCATCATCCTTTATGGCGACATATCGCTTTGGAGTGAAGAATGCAAACTCTACCTTTTGGGCGTCTGGCGCCTTAATTCGAAAGATCGCTCGAAGATCAGAAGTGATACGTGGATACTGTGCTCCCTGCACATTCGTAATGGCGGGGACACTATCCGCCGGCACTTGAGCCTGCACATATAATGGCGCAGTCGTGATTAAGCAGGATAGAAGCGCAAGAACGGAACTCATCTTCGTAGTTTCCTTTCGGGATCATCTGCCCGGTATTGGCGACCGGGCCCGATGTTTAGCCAGCTCTATTTCATTGCTTTGAGGCGCAAGATCGTAAACGAGTGTGGCTGAAAAGTATGATGGAATTCTGACGATACTCCAGAAACCACCTGCTGCTTTGGAGCGACTTTCATCGGTTCCTCAAGGGAATTGGTAGCAAGTAGGTCCCCCGCAAGTACAATGGCGGTGCCATTCGCCTCCACTTTACCCATTCCCTTAAGACTGATCGCCACGTCTACCGGCCTGTCATCAGGGTTCACCACCTTGATGATCACGGTGTTATCCGATTTGGAAAAAGTAGATGTAGCGACTACTGTACTGGTTGTGACCTGCCCCTCAAAAGCGCTGTCGGTGACCAACTTACCATCCACAAACCCGCGCATCCGACTTCCCGCGACTTCAAGCCTCAGGTCATACCAACGGTCCGCCTCAACAACAAATGGCGCCCCTTGACCATAAGCGGTGCGAGCGCCATTCTCTGAAGCTTCGCAACGGGCTTGAGTATTCCCCCAACCACCTATATTCCACCAATGATACTGGTTGCGGTCGGCTGCATGCCAAACAACAATGAACCCTTCGTTACCGCTTAACTTACGCGCCCGCAGCCGGATGGTGTAGTCTGTCCAATTTCTGTCGCCGGTCGTTGTCCAGGTTTCAGCATCAGAGGAGGCGGGAGTAATCTTGTTTCCCTGAACTCGCCATTCACCCCCGGCGCTGCGCCAACTACCTTTATCTCCGGTCGAATCTGCCGAGAACAATTTTTCGCCGCTCGGAGACGTGACATTGATGTCGGAGTATTCGACCTGAGTGTGCCAGGAGCCCACTCCGATCCCTCCGCGAAGATTGTCTGCCGTCGTTGTACGTGTTGTAGATACAGATGTCATGGACAATTTAGCCGGAAGTACGACATCGCCTTTGTTTTTGGCGAGCATGACCTGAGCATAGTAGCTCGCCGATCCAAAGCTGTTCAGTGCGTCATAACCGATCAGGTTTGTATTCCACTGCCATGCTTTCGGATACCCTTTTGCCGCATCCGCAGGATTTACGTTTACAAAGAGGGGAGCATAACACTCCATAATTACAGCGTCTGAGTTCTTCTCTAAACCCATTAGAAATGCTGCATCACCGATGGCAGAGCTGAGATTCGGCGTCGGTCTACCCTCTTGTGCCGCCCATTCACCGACAAATATCTTGGTCCCATCCGGCTGCCGACCGTTATACCCGCCACCATTGAAAGTCAAAGGCGGGGGAGTTCCCGTCGGCATATCATACATCGTTGCCATCTGCACGAGTTGGCGTGAGCTTCGGTAAAAGTGGTCGTCGACTACGTCCGGCTTAAAGGTCTTGACGGGGGCGCTTGCGATAATCTTCAAGTGCGGATAGCGCTTCCGAATCGCTTTTGCCATCTGAGTGAATCTGCCGTCATAGCTGCCGGAACGGTCAAACCAGTCCTCGTTGCCGATCTCTACGTAATGGAGTGGAAACGGTTCGGGAAAACCATCGGCTGCTCTTTTTCTGCCCCACTTGCTGTTGGCCGGACCGCTCACATATTCGATTTCCTCGAGCGCTTCTTTGGTATAAACATCCATCTCCGGACTGCCGGCGCTTACGTGGTCCCCATTCAGTACATATCCAGCGAACACAGCCAGCACGGGTTCCGCACCCAGTTGTTTACACCAGAGAAGATACTCCGGCAAGCCGAAACCATCTGAAGATCGGTACCCCCAACAGCCCATATGCCCCGGGCGCTGATCGATCGGACCGATCATCTGCTTCCAGTTAAATCGATCAGAAAAACGGCCGCCTTCAACGTAGTTACCACCCGGCAACCGGATGAACTTCGGATGGAGATCGCTCATCAGGTTCATGAGATCAGGGCGGAGACCATTCGCGGTACTCTGGTAGGTCGGTGGAAACAGGGAGACCAGGCTGAACGAAACACTTCCTGGACCGTTGGCAGAGAGAACAAATCGAGCTTTAGAGGTCGTGGGAGCATTCTGGTAGGTCTTGATTGTTACAGAGTATCTTTGCCATGCAGCAGATATTGGCTGGCTGGACGCTTTCGCAACAGATACGTTTCCGTCGTCCAGGGTTATAGCTGCTGTTACAGGTCCTTTGAATGAACCTCCTGCTTTCGCATAAAAGGTAGCCGTGTACGATGTATTGGGTCGAACGGGAATGCCCCAATAGCCATCGTTCGCAACTCCGGATTCCCCACCGGTCAAGTCCAATCGCAAACTATTGGGCAATGCTGAATTTACCGGATTAGCCGCGTCAACCGACATTTTCCCCGCACCGACAACCGACCAATGGACTGGTACCGCTGTAGTCCCTCGAACTGGGTCTTGAAAAGATCGGTTTTGAATGAGTTCGGCATATAACCCGCCATCATAGGAGTGATTTATCTCCTCGGTCATCAATCCGAAAAAATTTCCGGGGATTTCGTGTCCAGGTTTGCTGACGTCAATCGAAAGAGTTGCTGACACCGAGTTTTGAGCATTGGCGCTAAAACTGAAGCCCATCAAAAGGGTTGCTGCGACAAGGCTGCGCACGGATCGAGGAATGAACGGTGAATTGGTAGTCATAACTTCTCCTGGACTGAAAGGGATTGCAGGCAATTCTCCAATGACATTTGGTCTAAGGGATGGAAACCTGTGATGGTGCCAAAAAATCCGTAACCAGTGAAGATTGCTTTACGGCTTCAGGGCGACATAAAGTTTTGGGGAACTTGCATGTTATGCAATACGCACTTTGCTTGGAAATATCCTGCATGACAAACAATATTGACACAGACAATCAAGATCACGAGCAATGTATGCATTCACCCACATCGTCAGACATAGTCGAGCATGATTTCCAATATTGTCGAGAAGGATAGAACTAAGCCTTATCAAGTTTGGGTACCTTCTGACGTTCATCTGATCCGTTCGCGTTAATTATGGTCATGGAACGAAATTGCTCTACGAACTCTCGCCGACAAATGAGAATAGATGAACGGGCCTTCCAACCTCAACCAGAATCAATCCGTCCCAAACTGGCAGATTTGGTGCAGATGAAATGGAATCAGCAATCTGTGCTTGACAATCTGAATTAGTTGCATGTACAATGAATTTCACAAGGAGATCATCAAATGGATTTAGAATTGCTTCAATCTGAGGTGGATATGATTGCTCAGCAGTGTATTGCGTCGCGGTTGCGGGGTCTGAACCGCATTGTGACCAATATTTATGATGAAGGGCTCCGTCCCTTTCGGGCTTAAAATTACTCAACTCAACACTCTTGTTGCAATTGCGAAGATGAGGGAAGTGAAACTTACGCTGCTCAGCGAGATCCTGCACATGGACGTTTCTACACTCAGTCGAAATGTGGATCGAATGCGACAACGTGGCTGGATTACGGCAAACTCCGGTGAAGACGGACGCATCATATTGCTGAGTTTGACCGAACCGGGACAAGAACTACTTCAAAGCGCAACGGCCGCCTGGCAATCGGCACAAGAGCAAGTGACCCTACTTCTGGGGTTGGATGGTGTTGCTATGCTTCACCAACTTACACGCTCTCTCGGTCAAAATGAGAGAAAGTAATACATTTTTATTTGTTAAAGTACTTGTATATACAAGTACTTTAAGGGTTAATGCGAGGGTGATCTGACCCCGGCATACCCTCGCGTTCATACAGGAGACTGAACAATGAACCTGCAAGATCATCCGACCGTTCGCCGCCTTTCTCAGCAACTTTTGGACGGCCAAAACCAACCGCCCGCTGAAACGATACTGGACAGCGCATGGTTGCGCGGTCTCGCTTTGGAATGCGGTGCAGATGATGCTGGATTAGTCGAAATCACGCGCCAGGGACTCGACCCACAACGTGATGAGATCCTCAGGAACTATCCCTGGACCACGTCGTTACTAAGTTTCGTAGTGCGTATGGCGCGCGAACCCTTACGCGGAGCGCCGCGGTCAGTGGCGAACCTGGAGTTCCATCGCGCGGGGCATGAAGTCGACGAGATCAGTGCAACCATTGTAGCTAAACTTGAGGAGCGCGGCATTAGAGCTGTCAATCCCTCCATGGGTTTCCCCATGGAGATGTATCAGAACCCCGGCCACGCCATCTGGGTTGTCTCGCACAAGCCCATCGCGGTCGAGGCCGGTCTCGGTCACATGGGCATTCACCGAAATCTTATTCACCCGAAATTTGGCAACTTTGTGCTTTTGGGAACTGTCCTGATCGCTTCTGAAGCGACCGAGTACGATCACCCCATCGACTACAATCCTTGCCTCGAATGTAAATTGTGCGTCGCAGCCTGCCCTGTTGGTGCGATTGGGTCAGACGGCTCATTCAATTTCTCGTCCTGCTTTACACACAACTATCGCGAGTTCCTGGGCGGCTTTACCGATTGGGTAGAGCAAGTGGCGGACTCACGCGACGCCTTTGATTATCGTCAACGTGTCAACGAGCCTGAGACGGCGTCCATGTGGCAGAGTCTGAGCCATGGAGCCAATTATAAATCAGCTTACTGCATGTCTGTTTGTCCGGCCGGCGAAGACGTCATTGGCTCCTACTTGCAAGATAAACAACGCCACATCAACGAGATAGTAAGGCCGCTTCAGGAGCGGGCCGAGCCGGTCTATGTTGTGGCTGGCTCTGATGCTGAGGAAGTGGCGCGGCGAAGATTCAAAAATAAGACGGTCAAGACGGTGGGCAACGGTCTCAGGCCACGCTCAATTGCCGGACTTCTCAACTTCATGCCCTTTGTCTTCCAACCGAACCAATCACGAGGTCTCAACGCAACCTTCCATTTCACTTTCACTGGCACGGAAAAGCGTGATGCCACGATCACCATCAAGAATCGAACCCTCGACATCAAGGAGGGCCTTGTTGGTGCGGCAGACCTGCACGTCACGGCCGACTCCAAAACCTGGCTCGGTTTCCTCGCGAAGGAGAAGAGTCTTCCGCTGGCTCTAATCCGTAGAAGGATTCGCATAAAGGGCAATCCCAAGTTGCTGCTCGCCTTCGGCAAATGTTTTCCGTCTGCCGGCCCACGGCACAAGCTGGTCGAAATCGTGCCGCAACCTTCCCTGACAAAACACGAGCCCTCGCGTTTTCGCAAGAATGATCCGGCCACTGGCAAGCTCAGGTGGATGGGCAGGCTCACCCTTACGGAAGTGGTACAGGTTACTCACAACGTCAAGACTTTTCGCTTCAAGCAACCGGACGGTGGACTCATCCCCTTCGACTACTTACCCGGTCAGTTCCTGACTCTCCATATCACACCAGGTGGCATCCCGACAAGGCGTTCCTATACGATCGCATCCACACCCACTTGGCGCGACCGGATCGAGATCACGGTCAAACGCGAGG
>JBDUAM010000376.1:0-2720 GCA_040004655.1 Chthonomonadales bacterium
GCCGAATGGGGGATGATCCCCGATCGTCTGTGACGGATCGATGGGGACGCGTACACGGTCAGAAACGGCTGTTTATTGCGGACGGTTCTTTGCACGTTACAAACGGCGGGTTCAATCCAGTTCTGACCATCTATGCACTCGCGTTTCGAGTAGCTGACCAGATCAAGACTGAGCTTGGCGACCGGTCAAAAGTATCCACTCCCGCTTCGAGCCGCCCTTTATGAGAACCCGCGAGATATTTAGGCTCTGGCTGCCTCTGGCTGTCAGCTTCGAGCTGATGATGCTGGAAGGCCCCGTTATTCAGGGCGCCATTGGTAGACTTTCGGCGCCGTCCCTCAACCTTGCCGCGTGGGGACTTACCATGTCACTCTCTTTGTTGGTGGAGAGTCCGGTGATCATGCTTCTGGCCTCGGCCATTGCCTTGGTGAAGGACCGGCAGAGCTTCTTTGCCCTGCGCAAATTCACCTTGCTTCTTTCAGCGTTCTGCACTGTGCTGACTGCAGCGGTCGCGTTTACTCCCCTGTTTGGGTACATCGCGGTTCAACTCATGAAGCAACCACTTCCTATTGTTGAAGCCGCGCAACCTGCCATGCAGATTATGTTGCTGTGGACGGCGGCCATCGCGTGGAGACGGTTTTATCAGGGAGTGTTGGTCAGTCACAATCGAACAAGAGTAGTTTCGTGGGGGACAGCCATTCGACTGCTTGCGGCGATTGTCGCGGCGGTTTTTGCACAAAAGAGTGGCAGATTTTCGGGAGTCCAGGTCGGCGGGATTGCCATCATGGCGGCAGTCGTTATTGAAGTCATCGCAACGACGATATTTGCGGGACCGGTCGTAGAAGGCGAAGTTCTTCTCAAGCATGATCCCGACAAGCCTGTTCTCACGCAGAATGCCATCTGGAAATTCCATGCTCCGCTCGCCGCGACAACGCTGCTTACACTATTGGCCAATCCTCTTACGGCGACGGCATTGGGTCGACTACCGGAAAAAGGGCACACCCTTGCTGCATGGCCCGTGGTCGGCATGTTGCTTCTGGTTATTCGTGGATGGGGGTTGGCGCTCCAGGAGATAACCGTAAGTCAGGCACGAAATCCGGAATCGGCACGAGCAACGGTCAAGTTCACGTGGATCGTAGGAATAGTTTCTTCTGTCGCGACGGTTGTCTTCGTCTTCACCCCACTGCTCAGTTGGTACATGAATTCGGTAAGCAAGGTGCCGGTTGACATTCAGGAGTATGTGCGCCTGGGGATGATCGTCGGAATGGCATTGCCAATGATCACGGCGCTGGGGTCATGGGCGAGGGGACTTCTGGTTGCGCACGGTCGGACAAAAGAAGTCTACACGGGCATGGGAGTCAACCTGTCGGTTCACACGAGTTTGCTGGTGATCTCCGTCCTTTGCAAAATTCCGGGAATGGTGATGGCGCCGCTGGCCATGACGGTTGCGGCGTTGTCGGAGTATGTGTTCTTGCGGGTGAAATCGACTCGGCGGGGCGGGGACCATGCCGGGGCGGGATTACCCGCTTCTGGGTAATGTTGGGATTACTTCGATGTCGTGTGTTAACAGGTATTCGGCTTGTTCGGGTGCAAGTTTCTCGAATGACGCCACATCAAAGACAGTTGTTTCATCGACTATTGCGCCAGCACCTGTTTCTTGTGTGAAGAATGTCGTTCCAAATAGCGATGCTCCGCTGAAAATGGCTTCCTGAATATCAGCTCCTTCAAAGTTTGCGCCTTCTAAATCGGCATCTCTGAACGTCACGCTATGGCAATTTGCGTACGAGAAATCTGCGTTAGAGAGATTTGCATTATTGAAATTTGCTAACTTTAGTTGAGCGTGTTTGAAATTGGCATTGCGAATTATCGCACCCTCTGCCCTCAACACGCTTAGATTAAGGCGTTCCGCTTGCAGGCTAAGGATTGTTTGGCCTTCTATTAATCCGACGCCAAGCAATTTTTTGAGTTTCTTTGGGTCAATATTCGAAGCAATGTAGCGTTCTTCGGCCAAGGGGTCGGCGTGATTGTGGTATCCCGATTCCGCTTCCCAGAAACCCAGCTTATCTTCGGCCAGCAACTCAATTCGTTCCAACCATTTCACGCTCTTGTAGAAGTATCGACCGGGCACCACAAGTCGCATTGGGCCGCCGTGTTCGGTGGGTAGGGGTTTGCCTCCATAGGTGAATGCGATGAATGCTCCGAGGTCAATGGCATCTTTCAAGGGTAAGGAAGAAGAATGACTTCGGTCGCTTCTTGCAATGAACGACACGAATTTGGCTTCAGGTTTGATATCGGCAACTTCAAGAACCCTACTCAGTTCAATTCCCGTGAACTGCGCTCCGAGGATCGACCAACGGGTTACGCAATGGATATCGACTTCCAAAACACTCTGCGGAAGGGAATTCAGGTCTTTGAAGGTGAAGGTCTTTTCAGCGGATACAAGTCCAATAACCGAAAGTGTCCACGGAGCAGAATCAATCCGTGGAGATTTCTCTCCAACTAATGGAAACTTTCCGGGCGCTGCGAGCCTCTGATTAGGTGGTAGTTGCTCAAGCATGGTTGGGGTATTCTGAAAGCTATGTACATGTCTATTATGAAGCCATTTTTCGGCAAATCCTTTCATCGCGGTTTTGTGGCGCCAACTGCACTCGGCGCAAGCGCGATTCTGCTCTTGCTTCCAGTGTTTGCAACGGCTCGTGAGCGAGCCCGCGCTACCTCCTGCC
>JBDUAM010000408.1:0-2703 GCA_040004655.1 Chthonomonadales bacterium
TCGTGCAGCTTCTCGATGATCCCACCGACGGTGTGCTCTTTCTCGGTTGGCACGCCCACGCGTTCGCAGGCCGCTTTGGCGGATGCGAGGTCGGTCAACTCTTCCGGAGCAATTCCCGCATACTCGCGAATACCCTCGAGGATCGGAAGTCGACGCCACGGGTGCGAGGACATGTCGACCCACTCTTCCCGGATGACCTCGTTGTTCTTCTCAATTTTGGCTAAGAACCTGGGTTCGCCGTTTACGGCCACGCAGCAGGCGGTGTACATCTTTTCTACGAGGTCCATCATGCCATCCAGGTTAGTGTAGGCCTGATAGAGCTCGAGCAGGGTGAATTCTGGATTATGCTGGCGGTCGATACCTTCATTGCGGTAGACGCGACCGATCTCATAGACTTTTTCGAACCCGCCGACGATCAATCTCTTGAGCGGCAGTTCCAGCGCAATGCGAAGCTTGAAGTCGTAGTCGAGCGCATTATGATGTGTCTTAAACGGTCGCGCCGCCGCGCCACCGGCTTCCTGCTGAAGGGTTGGCGTTTCCACTTCCAGGAATCCCCTGTCTTCAAGGTAGCGTCGCATGGTCTGGACGATTTTGATTCGCTTGATCATCGTTTCGCGGGCCAGCGGATTAGCGTGGAGGTCCACATAGCGCATGCGGTACCGTTGTTCTACGTCAGCCAGTGCACCGTGTCGAATACCATCCTTCTCCTTGCCCGCGTTCATATTGCGCACGCATAAGGCCAGGATTTTGTAATTCTTTATCCTTATCGTGATCTCACCAGTCTTGGTCTTAATAAGTTCGCCTGAAATACCCAGAATATCACCGGCATGAAGTAGTTTGCAAAATTGGCGATAGTGAATCTCGCCAAGCTCGTTGCGCTCGGCACGAATTTGGATTCGGCCTGTCTCATCCTCCAAAAAAGCGAACGAAGCTCCGCCCATTACTTTTAATTGGTAAAGGCGGCCGGCTACTCTAACACGTTTATGTTTTTCATATTTTGTGAAATTTGCAGTGACTCTTTCGATCGGTACCTTTCGGTTGAACTGTTCCACGGCGTAGGGATCAACTCCCTGTTCGCGAAGGGTGTGAAGTCGGTCAAACCTGTCGGCTCTTGGGTCTACAAATTCATCAGGGGTTTCGTCGGGCTGTGTGTGATTGGTCACTTACGAATATTCACGATCTTTAATCTAACTTTGCCATCGGGGACAAGTACGTCCACCGAATCGCCAACTTTTCTGCCAAATAGGGATTTTCCAATGGGGGATTCATCCGAGATCATGTCGTGATCCGGGTCTGACTCCACGAATCCTACCATGGTGAATTCCCACTGTTCCTTCGTGTCTTTATCCAGAATCTCCACAATGGAACCGATTCCCGCCGTCTTGGTGGGAATATCTTCGTCCCGCAATATCTGTGAAATCTGCAGAATGCGCTTGAGCTCTTGAATGCGGCCCTCTACAATTGCCTGCTCATTCTTTGCGTCCTCATACTCCGCATTCTCTGCGAATTCGCCGAAGGCCTTCGCATCCCGAATTCGATCGGCGACATTGTGCCTATCGACCGTTCGCAGCCGTTCCAGTTCCTTCTCGATTTTGGCATAACCCTTTGGAGTTAAGACGAGCTCGTAATCCGTAGACATCCAGTTCTCCTGATTGCGGCTTGATCTTGCAATCCGCTGTGTTAGGATCTGTTTCGAATGGCACAAAATGAACGCGAACGCCCTTCACAGGTATTCGGGCTACATTCGATGTTGCCGCACGAAGCGGACAAATTATACCACGCAACAGCCCCTTACAGAATGAATTGCATTACGTTATATTTGTTCCTTCTAATAGGAGAGTAATATTTGAGCTTTGGCAGAGTGATTTTTCAAAAAATTTGAAGGACTCTTGACAAAGACAATTTACCTCGGTAAAATACAATCATCTACCACAGTAAACGACGCATCGACCGGAGGCGCAATATGGATCGACCAAACCAGAAATTGGGCAAAATTCAGCTTAAGATCATGCAGATCCTCTGGCAGAACGGCTCGGCGACAGCGCGCGAGATAACAGACGAACTCGCGCCGACTGAGAACCTTGCCCATAGCACGGTGCAAACCCTGCTGCGCAAGCTGGAAGTAAAGGGAGCCGTCACCCATGAGCAACGCGACCGTACGTTTTACTTCACGCCCCTCTACCGTCGGGAAGACGTGACGGAATCGGCGACTACCGACCTCCTTAATCGCGTCTTTCACGGATCGGTCTATGGCCTGGTCTCCCACTTACTCAAGAATGAGCGCATCAGTGAGGACGAGATGTCCCGCATTCGCGCGCTGATTGATACTGATAAGGAGGCGAGGCGATGAGCGTGACTGCATTCTATCGATTTGTCGATCTGCTTTGCATGCGCGGATTTGCCGTGTTACTTCAGAGCACCCTCTTAATCTGCTGCGGACTGCTCATTGGCGCTGCTGTGCATCGATTCGGTCCGCGATTCCAGTGCTTTGTGTATCGGTTGACGCTTGCCGCCGTGATCTTCTCCATGGTCAGCACGCTGGCGGTTGGTGGGTTCAACGTGAGCCTCTGGAAGGTTTCTGCGCCAGATCGAACAAGTGTAAACGAGGACATTTTGAACCTGGTCTTTCCGCCTCGTGCAAAGGCTGCGGCAATTCCTCCAGTCATACAGGCGAATAACATTCTTCCGACCGCGACCATTACG
>JBDUAM010000217.1:0-2700 GCA_040004655.1 Chthonomonadales bacterium
ATGGTTTCGCGCGGATTGTTTTAGCTACGCCAACCAAAATATCTACTCTGCCAACGTCTGTAGCCACTGCCAATCACGGAAATTGACCTGATTTTCAGGCTCCGTGAATAAAACTGTTCGTGTTCACGACTAAATTGTCGGGTGTGGTGTTCTGAAGGCTGAAGACAGAAAACTGAAAGCTGAATATGGCGGCTTCAACCTTACTATTGCGAGAGTATTTAGTTTTAATCAGGCGGAGGGTGTTTGGGTTTGGGACGCGCGGATGTGGTCCCTGTGGGGAGTTGATACGGCGTGGTGCGTGACGAATTTTGTGAGAATTCGGGCGTAGAGTTGAACGGAATGAGTGCTACGAGAAGTAGAACGATGAGCGCAATGGACATTGGTGTTTCCTCCAAAAGGCGTTATTATTGCTTCCCTACATCTATTACACGCGCAGAGGGGAGGGTTTACTACAGAAATCGTACCTTCGTTGACAAGCGACCATCACGATGCGCAAATAGGGGACTCCGTCTATAAGATGTCATTGTCGCCTCGGTGGTCGCGGTCGCGGTAGAAGTCTCCATCCGCGACGAAAAGGGCTTCGGGATCGCGACAGCCGATAATCTGGTGCGCTTCAAAGTGACCGGCGGAGCCAGAATTCTGGGGGTCGGCAACGGAGACCCGAGCAGCCATGAACCAGACATTGCCAGACAGAGACACGCCTTCAACGGCAAATGCCTCGTGGTTATACAATCCACCGCCAAAGCGGGCCCGGTGACCCTGACGGCAGAGTCCGATGGGTTGGTTTCGGGGGTAGTGACACTGGTCGGGTCAACGGGGGTTTTGCGGAAGGGTCGGTGATTTGTGGAGTGTGTGGCGTCCGTATCCAAACTTTACGGGTGGGAAATCATAGGAAAATCAATTGTACGAGCTTGAGGATGCTATTGACCTATTAGATGATTCAGGTTATCTAATTGCTCAAGGTTTCATTTACAACATGTCGAAAATCTTGAAAAATGATAGCGAAGAGTTTGCGGTCTTTGCATCTTTAACGGAAGCAAAGTCTTGGGATACGGCAACTATCTCTGACGTACGCGAAATATTGCTGGTACATAGAGACGTTCCGGCTCGGGTAAAGGTATATGCGTTGCCCGTACTGTTGGTGTACTGTTTGAATTCAAACTGCTCGCTCAACATGGTACGAGTGCTCCTTGATCTATTGGAGATCGACGGTTCCAACGGCCTCGCGCCGGAAGTTGATTTCATCCTTCGGAGCGACATAACCGAAACTCTAACCTACCTGACCAACTCGCTTAAGCCTAGAGATCAAGGTCTTTCCGCGAGAGCAGAAGGCCTCTTGCATCAGTGGGCAGGAGCGAACGAGCCTCGCAATATTGTGCTGAACCCGACGCAAAGAGAATTGGAAATTGCTCTCCTCATCGATTCTGCCTTTACCGACAACTCTATTGAACCACCGAATTCACTAATTGTGCCGGAGTACATGCATAGCTTTGAGGGCGAGTATTTGACCATGTATCTCTCAGGATGCAAATGGCAATGGCTTAGGTCAATTGAATTAATGACAATGAGATCAGAGTTTCACGTGGGTTACATGGAGCCTGACGCTCTAATCTATTATTTTCCGGCATTTTTGAAAGAATGCCTGAACGATCTGACAGGATATGACGTCGCGGAATCCGTGATGCAAATTGTTGACATTGTGTACATGTCAACTGTATATGGCGAAGGAGTAATTACGCCGGCAAAATTTACGGTACAACAAAGGAAGGCAATTGTTGTTACCTTGAATTTTCTTTCGTCGGAACGTGGGCAAGAAGTTGACGGTCTAATTGGTGCTTGGGAATAGTGGTTCCCTCAGGAAAACTTGATTCCCGTTAGGAGCGTGAGTTCATGATTAGTATTTTGACCCGACTGGAACGCTGGTATGCCGACCAGTGTGAAGAGGTGAATGACACCGGAACTCCATGGCAGCACCGATATGGCCTGGGTATTAATACAAGTGATAATCCCGCATGGAATATTGGCATCGAGTTGACTGGTACGGCCCTGGAAGGGATTTCGATACCCCAATTCATCTATGAAAATGGAGACAACGATTGGTACCAATGTCAGATACAAAACAACCAGTTCAGTGGCATTGGCGACCCATTCAAGCTTGAGGTAATGCTTGCATGGTTTTTCGAGATAGTCGATCAGCACGAGGGAGGGGTTGGGCGGAAGGGTCAGTGATTTTGGGGTCGAGCCCGGACAGCAGATTCGGTTGGATCGAGGTCTGGTACAATTGGGTACGTAGGCATTCAACACAAGGCTTTACGAGCCAAGAGCAATAGGAACAAAGACATCTACAACCGTCGCCAATCGGCGATTAACTATGTGTACTTGAAATCATGGAAGGACCATAGTTAGGCGGATAGCTTACCTGAGTAATCCATTAAAGTTGTGACCGCTGAAAAGTTTAAGACATGACCATAAAAGAAGCCATCGGATGAAAACGATGATTAGGAGATACCCCATGAAATACTTTTCAATCCTCGTCATTAATTGTTTGATAGATTTTTCCATCGGAGGTGCCCTGTACTTTTCATTCCGCAAAATAGCTCCAAAAAAACGATGGACATACTTGCGCATCGCGATACCGTTCTTAGTTTTTGGTGCATTTGTCCACTACCTACGTGCGGATCCCTATACTGGAGCCTATCT
>JBDUAM010000517.1:0-9015 GCA_040004655.1 Chthonomonadales bacterium
CATCAAATCGTGCCAAATTGCTGGACGCCTCCGCCGGTGCAATGATGTAGGAGCTCGCAAGGGAATAGTCAGATGTTGGAAGGGAACATTCTTCTGCGGTTGCGCCCATATCACACAACTGTTTGATGGCGGCATGAATGAGGTTAGAGACTTCCTTTGTTACACCCGACCCAAAGAACTCTTTTGGAATGCCAATTCGCAGGCCCTTAACATCGTTCTGGCACGCGGCAGTGTAATCTTCAGCCGGTCGATTCAAGCTTGTAGAATCGTGAGGGTCGTAACCAACAATCGCGTTGAGAGTGAGCGCAGTGTCTTTTACGGTCCGAGAGAACGGACCAATCTGATCAAGGCTGGATGCGTAGGCAATGAGGCCATATCGACTTACGAGGCCGTAAGTTGGTTTCATGCCAACAACCCCACACAGGGAGGCTGGCTGTCGAATGGAGCCACCGGTGTCAGACCCGAGGGCGATGGTCGCACTGCCAGCGGCTACTGCTGCGGCTGATCCACCAGAGCTCCCGCCCGGTACCGTTTCGGTATTCCAAGGATTTCGGCTCGGGCCGAATCCGCTGTTTTCCGTGGAGCTTCCCATGGCAAATTCGTCGCAGTTGGCTTTGCCCACGGAAATTGCTCCAGCAGAATGGAGCATCTGAACCACGGTCGCGTCGTAGGGTGGAATAAAGTTGTCGAGGATTTTACTACCGGCGGTAGTTCGAATGCCGTTCGTGCAGAGGTTATCTTTGAGCGCAACTGGCACTCCGGCGAGGGGACCGACTGGTCCGCCTGCTGCAATCGCTCGGTCAATGACTTCGGCTTCACTGAGCGCGCTATCACGGGTGACCGTGAGATAGGCTTTGATTTTCGGTTCGGTCGCTTCAATTTGCGCAATGGCAGCGAGTGTGACTTCTGTGGCGGATAGCTCTCCCGCCTTTATTTTGCTGGCGATCTCGAAGGCGGAAAGTTCTAAAATCTGCGACATTCTTGCTCCTGTAAGGACTGATTCAGCGTATGACAAAATGGTTTTGGGCGATAATTCTTAGCCAGCCAAAATTCGGGGGACGATGAAGCATCCATCTCTCGCTTCGGGAGCATTTGCAAGCGCACACTCGCGGGACAAGGAGGGTTTCGCGACGTCATCACGAAGAGCGTTGAAAATGGGAACGCTGTGCGCGGTCGGCTCGATTCCGGTGACATCCAGCTCGTTCAACTTCTCAAACTGCTCAAGCAACGCGTTCAAATGAGTCGTCTGACTGGCGATCTCTATGTCGGTGAGGCTAAGCCTGGCGAGCCCTGCAACTTTTTGTACCTGTTCAATCGTCAGCGACACATTTCGCTCCTCGCGCAAAATCGGTAAAATGATGGACTATTATAGCACGGTGGATTGGGCTACCTGCGACCTCGCAATCGGATTAGAAAGGTACAACAATGGCGAAGAAGGCATTACTGGTCGGCGCTGGGGCGATGGGGCGGGCATGGGCGCAAAACCTGAAGGATTGCGATGACGTCGAATTGGTTGCGTGGGTCGATATTCTCCCGGGTCAGGCCAAGCGTGCCGCTGAGGATAAAGGTGTCCAGCCAAAGTACCTTGGCGTGAGCCTTGAAGATGCAATTGCGGCTACACATCCGGATTTCGTTGTCGATGTAACTATCCCCGAAGCGCATCACGATGTCACCTTGTTCAGCCTCAACCACGGACTCCCGGTGATCGGAGAAAAACCGATGGCCACGAGTATGAAAGAAGCGCAGGCAATGGTGGCGGCCAGCGAAGAGTCCGGCAATCTATACATGGTCAGCCAGAGTCGACGATACGACGGAAGAATCCATGCATACAAACGGTTGATCAAAAAAGATCTCGGCCATTTGGGAATTCTGAACGCTGATTTCTACATCGGGGCGCACTTCGGGGGATTCCGGGATGAGATGCCGAGTCCATTACTGTTGGATATGGCAATCCACACGTTTGATCAGGCACGATATCTGTCTGGCACTGATCCAGTAAGCGTGTATTGCGAGGAGTTCAATCCGAGTTGGAGTTGGTATGTGGGTAACGCATGTGCAAACGTGCTCTTCGAGATGACAAACGGAGTCCATTTCTCTTTTCGCGGAAGCTGGTGCAGCGAGGGAATGCACACCTCATGGGATGCCGATTGGCGTGCCATTGGCGAGAAGGGGACAATCTGTTGGGACGGCCACGCCAACCCAACGGGCGAGGTCGTCAAGAGTACCGATGGTTTTCTATCGGAATTTGACCAGGTCACATCCCCAGCGGAAAAGATTTACTCAGGAATAGCGGGCAGCCTGCGCGACTTTCTTCAGACACTGGAGACAGGCAAGGCGCCGCAGGGTGAGTGCCACGACAACATAAAAAGTCTTGCCATGGTCTTTGCGGCCGTTGAGTCTGCAAAACAGGGTCGACGGATCAAAGTTGAGTGGTAGTTCACCAAGATTTTGTCGACCATGTTTTGATATAACTGTTCGAAATTAGACGCCCGCGGCGCTTCGTCGCTCCAGTTCGGCTATGCTGTTATCTGATCCAGGAGTAAACCCGGCGAGCGGCTGAATGTGTGTATGAATTGCATTCAGGAAGTCTATTGGGAAGGGGAAGAAACTGTCTTCCACTTCATCGGCCGGGGTGATCCAGTTTCGAGCGCCAACGACCACCGGTGGAGCGTCCAGATAGTCAAACGCAAACTGGCTGATTTTGGAGGCCATGGTGTGCAAGATACTTCCTCGCTCACACGCATCTGAAGCCAGCAGGATTTTTCCGGTTTTCTTGACGCTTTCGATCACGAGTGAGTAATCAAATGGGACAATTGATCGAGCATCAATTACTTCGGCCGAAATTCCGAATTCCTTATCCAGCCGATCTGCGGTCTCGAGTGCGCGATAGAGCGTTGCGCCAATTGTAAGAATCGTCAAGTCTTTGCCAGCACGTTTAATGTCCGGTTCACCGATGGGAATGGTGAAACTCTCCGCCGGAACTCCAGACGATCCCTTGAACATCTCGGGCTGATCGTAAACACGCTGACTCTCAAAGAATATGACCGGATCCGTGCCCTGAAGTGCGGAGGCCATCAACCCCTTTGCGTCGTAAGGCGTGACCGGGAAGACGACTTTGAGACCCGGAATGTGGGCGCATAGGCTGGTCCAGTCCTGACTGTGCTGCGCGCCGTACTTACTTCCCACTGACACGCGCATCACAACAGGCATCTGCAGCAATCCGCCGGACATCGACTGCCACTTTGCCATTTGATTGAATACTTCATCGCCCGCTCGACCGAGGAAGTCGCAATACATCAACTCGATGAGCGGTCGCCCGCCTTCCAGTGCATATCCAACCGCCGTGCCTGCAATCGCCGCCTCGGAAATGGGACTGTTGAAGAGTCGATGGTAGGGCAGCGTTTCGGTCAGACCACGATAGACAGCAAAAGCTCCACCCCAGTCTCGATTCTCTTCGCCGTATGCTACCAGAGTAGGATCGGTCTCAAACGCTTCAATAATCGCTTCAAACAGAGAGTCTCGAATTGCGATACATCGACCCTTGGGAATAACATCTCCTGCTTCGTCGAGGCCGCTGCGGCTCTTGCCAACAAGTTGCTTTACGCGTGGATTTTCATCATGTGAAAGGATGAGTTCGGCTTTGCGGGTGGTATCCATAGACGGGACCGACTGGTTGGAATACATCGTCGATTCCAGCAGGTTGCCTGGAACATAGAGATTGGCTCGTGGCGAGAGATCAAGGTCAATGGCAAGTTGGAATGCCTGGAATACTCGAGCGTCTATCTCGGCGGTGATGTCATCTGCATCCGAATTGCCCAACAGGCCAGCCTTGATGATGTCCTGGCGGTAAGTGACAATGCTATCGACAGACTGCCACTCTTCGACCTCAGACTTTTCGCGGTATGAAGATGCGTCGGATGGAGAGTGTCCGCTAAACCGGTAAGTAACGGTATCAAGCAGGATCGGTCCGTCGCCTTTGTCGAGAATCTCTTTCTTGCGGGCATATGCATCGATCACGGCAAGCGGATTGTAACCGTCGATGCGTTCGGCGTGCATCTGGTCTGGCGTTAGACCGGCGCCAAGCCGCGCGAGGATTTGAAATCCGCCCGTTTCCCCGACGGGTTGGCCGCCCATTCCGTAGAAGTTATTCACGAAATTCATGATGAGGGGCAGTCCGCCTCGATGTGCCTTGTCCCAGAGCGTTTTGAACTGATCCATGGTTGCAAAGCAGAGCGCTTCCCAGGTCGGCCCGCAGCTCGCGGAGGCATCCCCGATATTACAGACCACCAGTCCCGGCTTGCCATTCACCTTTTTGAAGAGCGATGCGCCAACTGAAATGTCTGCGGAACCACCGACAATGGCGTTGTTGGGATAAACACCAAACGGAGTGAAAAATGCATGCATGGAACCGCCCATGCCCTTGTTAAACCCGGCTTCGCGGCCAAAAATCTCTGCCAGCGCGCCATAGAGCAAGAAGTCAATAGCGAGCGACTTAATGTCGGAGAGCTTAGACTTAATGGATTTTGGCGCAGCCTTCTCAATCACCTTTAGAGCTGCCCCGTCCATATAAGTCGTCATAATGCCTAGAAGGGTCGCATCGACCAGTTTGGTGATCGCGGATAGCCCCTTTGCGAGGATTTCGCCGTGGCTTCGGTGACTGCCAAAAATATGATCGTCCACACCAAGCAAAAACGCCTGTCCGACCGCTGATGCTTCTTGTCCGATACTCAGGTGAGCAGGTCCGCGGTGATTGTATTCAACTCCTTTGAATCCACCCTTGATCTTCACTTCATTCAGCATCGATTCGAACTGGCGAATGACCACCATGTCGTGAAAAATACCTATCAGGTCCTCATGGGCAAACCGATCAAGCTCTTCATTCAGGGTCCGGTTGTACTGGTTCACCGGAATCGGTTTGAACTTGATGAACCCGGTTTTTCGAACTTCGGCGGGATTAATGGAGAGAGATTTAGGCATCTGGAGAGGCTCCTATTATTTCGCCCTAGTCGGGCAATTGATTACTTTTTTGGTCACTCTTTATGAGCTCAAACGGCATTGAAGCAACGGTCAAGCATGTCACGCAGTAGGTCGATGTCCTCTATTGTGACATTCAAATTGGGTCGAAGTCGAATGGTATCTGGTCCTGCGCCGAGCAGAAGAAGACCTTCAACGTCACGAGCATGCTTCTGGAATGCAGATTTCATCTCTGCCGATGCGAGGCTGAATCCCTGATAAAGCCCGAGGCCTCGGACGTTGAACATCTTATCCAGGTACTTGGATTGAAGGCGTTTAAGGGTGCCAATCAAATGGGAAGCCTTCTCATCGACTTGTTCAAGCAATCGCTCTTCGCGGACGATCGTCATCTCATGCACAAAGCGCACCATATCAGCCAGCGTTCCGCCCCATGTCGAATCGAGAACGCCGTGATCTTCCATCGGATAAAGCATATAAACGACACCGCAGCCGAGCTTCTTTGCGCCAGCAACTGCCTGCGGGGGATAGGGGAGATCAAAGATGTCGCAGGCAAAGAATTTACCAGTCTGCCCGCCGACCGTTTGCACTTCGTCAAATCCGAAATAGACGTTGTGTTCATGCGCCAGTCGGCTCAGGCCCTGATAGAACTCCGTAAGCGCGACACGATGACCGCCAGCGCCTTGCAACGGTTCCAGAATGATCGCAACGACTTCATCGGATTGCAGTTTGAGAATAGTCTCGACAATCCGCAGGCTCTCGGCACACCGTGATCGGTTCTCTTCCACGGATTTGTCGTTATCAATCGCCGGGAAAGGAATCTGGATGTTGCCGTGATCGAATGTGTGGTAATCCCGGGTGATAACAGGGTCGTGATCAAGTTGCGTGACACTTAATGCAAAGACCGTTCGACCGTGAAACGCCTGGTCAAAGTAGATAAACTTACTTCTGCCTTTATCCTTGCCCGAACCTAATCGCTTCTGCAGATCAAGGTTGATGAAATACTTCATCATGTTCTCAACAGCTTCTGCGCCAGAGTTCACGCAGTAGACCTCAAGGTCTTCACTTCTCATACAGACCGGCGCGGAGTTGTAGATCTCTCGATAGTAGGCAACGCATTCCGGGGTGAGAAAATCGGGATTGGCGACCTTGTTGTTTGCCGCGACAGTCAGGCGTTTAACGTAATCTGGTTCGTACAATCCGGGGTGGTTGTGTCCAATTAACTTGGAGGCGTAATAGCCCGCCCAATCGAACAGACGTTGCCCGTCTACCGTCTGCAGCCACATGCCGCTGCCGGCGGCTAAATCAAGGGTAAACGGAAAGGGATCGGCCAGGACGTACTTCTGAATTTCATCAATGAACGACTTCCCGATGGGTCCGGGAAACGTAGAGGGCGAGGGTTGAGTTTTGAGCGGCAACGTCACGTAAAGTCCTGATTTCTAACCGCGACACGAGGAATTCATGGCGCATGAGTATTTGAATCTTATGTATTAAGGATACCCGCCGCTCGTTAATCGAGCGTTAAGTGATCTAGCGGCCTTACGTGATCAGAATTTTCGGACCATCAAAACTCCGCCGATCAACAGCGCAATTCCGCACATTCGACCCATGTTCATCGGATGTGCAGTCAGGCCGAATGCTCCAAAGTGATCAAGCGCCGCGCTCGTTACGATTTGTCCCACGATGACGAGAATCATGGCAGCCGCCACACCAATCTTGGGTGTGATCCAGACTACTCCTGTAACGTAAACCGCGCCGAGGATTCCGCCGGTCCATGCCCACCAGGGGATGTTTGTGATCGTGCTTCCAGATGGAAGTTTTTGCCGGGCAGCAGCAACGTACAGTAGCAAAGCCATCGTTCCCAGAGCGAAACTCACAAATGTCGCAAAGACTGGATTTGCAAGGTCTCGTCCCAGTCGACCGTTTATTCCGGCCTGCACGGGCAACATGGATCCGGCGAGCAAAGCGGCAAGTTCAAGTAATGACAATGTATTCTCGTTTCTTTTGTCAGCTCAGACCGGGTCCAAATTCGGCGACTACAGATGAATACGCCACCGGTATAATAGCGGTATGCCAGCCTCCGATTCATCTGAAACTCTTCTCGAAAAGCTCAATCCAGCACAACGCGAGGCTGTCCTGCATAAGGATGGACCTCTTCTCATCTTTGCTGGAGCGGGTTCTGGCAAAACACGTGTGCTTACGCACCGCGTGTCATACCTCATCTCTCATCACAATGTGAATCCACGCAGTATTTTAGCAGTAACCTTCACTAACAAGGCTGCGAAAGAGATGAAGGAGCGGATTGTCGATCTTGTGGGAGACGACAGTCGATCCATGTGGATCGGGACATTCCACTCCACCTGCGCTCGGCTCCTCCGCGAATCGGGGGAGTTGATTGGCATTCCGCGAGGCTTTCAGATATATGACGATTCTGATCAGGTCTCCATCATCAAAGAGTGCCTGAACGAATTGAAGCTGGATGATAAGCGATTCGCCCCGCGTGCAGTTCTCTCGCACATCAGTAAAGCAAAAGACAAACTCGTTACGCCGGAAGACTTTCACAATCACTTCACCGGTTATTTTGAAGATATAGTCCAGCGGGTCTACACGCTCTACCGAAACAAACTCAAACGCAACCTCGCTCTCGATTTTGATGACCTTTTGATGATGTCGGTTCGCTTGTTGGAACAACGTCCGGAGGCGCTGGAAAAGTACCAGAACCGACTGCACTATCTACTGATCGATGAGTACCAGGATGTCAACTTCTCCCAGTACAAATTGATGTCGCTGCTGGCAAACAAGCGGCGGAACATCTGCGTAGTGGGTGATGACGACCAGTCGATTTACATGTTTCGTGGCGCCGATGTCTCCTTGATCCTCCAGTTTGAAAAGGACTATCCAGACGCGAAGATCATCAAGCTGGAACAGAATTATCGATCCACTAAGAATATTCTTGCGGCGGCACACAGCGTAGTATCGCAGAACGTCGGTCGCGCCGACAAGCAGCTCTGGACAGAGAATGAGCACGGCGGAAAGTTAGTCCTGCGCGAAGCCGATAATGAGCAAGAAGAAGCCGTATGGGTGATGCAGCAGATTCGAGAACTGACCACTTTTGGCAAACATAACTCCGGCGACATCGCCATTCTTTACCGAACCAACGCACAGAGCCGAGCCTTTGAAGAGGTCTTTGTCAACTTTCAGACCCGATACAAGATCGTTGGTGGGCTACGATTCTATGATCGCAAAGAAGTCAAAGATGCGCTCGCCTATTTGCGAGTGGTAAATAATCCGCAGGATACCGTTAGCCTCAAACGAATCATCAATGTCCCTACGCGAGGGATTGGCGCGGGCTCAATTGCTGCCCTGGAGAAGCTGGCGTTGGACAAAGGAACGAGCCTCTGGGAAGAGATTCAGGAAGTTCACTCCTCGTCCAGCATTCAGCAGCGTATTCGAACCTCAATCGCTTCATTTGCAAGGATGATCGAAGAACTTCGAGAGATGAAGGACAACATTGGTGTTACAGAGCTCGCGGAGAACATTCTTTCGCGTTCAGGCTACCTGGAAGACCTTGAAGAAGACCGAAGTATGGAGGCGCAGACTCGAGCCGAAAACGTTCGAGAACTTCTTACTGTTACCACTCGATTCGAGATGGAATCGGAAGAGAGGAGCCTTAGCGCCTTTCTTGAGAATGTCGCCCTTGTTTCGGATCTGGATGGTCTCGATCCATCCCAACAAGCTGTCACGCTCATGACGCTCCACTCTGCAAAAGGATTGGAATTTCCCATTGTCTTCCTCGTCGGGATGGAGGAGGGGGTCTTCCCGCACTCTCGTTCACTCGACCAGGACAACCAGCTTGAAGAAGAGCGACGACTGTGCTACGTGGGAATCACTCGCGCAAGAGAGAAATTGTTTTTGTCACACGCCTATCGGCGAACGCTCTACGGCGGCATTAGCAATAACGCCCCGAGTCGATTTCTAAAAGAGATTCCGTCCGAGCTATTTCAAGACGGAATGAAGCCGGTAGCGGCGAAGCTCCATCGCCAT
>JBDUAM010000506.1:0-9009 GCA_040004655.1 Chthonomonadales bacterium
TGACCTGAATTACACGACTACCGGGTTAGTCGTGTACAGGGAATTTGGCCCCTCGTTCACTCCTGACAATGTTATCGATTTCTGGGCAGAAAACATCCCGCTCTTGAATACATTTACTGCAGAACGCGCAGCCTTGAGAAATCACAAAAATGGACTTAAACCAACCGAAACCGCGACAGTCGCAAACCCCTACCGTGAATGGATCGGCGCGCAGATCAGAGCAGATTTCTGGGGATACGTCGCGGCAGGCAATCCGGAGTTAGCAGCCGATTTCGCATTTCGAGACGCCAGCGTTAGCCACGTAAAGAACGGAATATACGGCGAGATGTGGGCTGCGGGAATGGTCGCGGCGGCATTTGTGACTAGTGACCCACGGGAGATCATTCTGGCTGGCATGGATCAGATTCCCGAGAAATCAAGACTATACGACTATCTGGAGAGCATTCTTGAGTGGCACGAAATTGAGGTTGATTACGATACCTGTGTTCGACGTGTGCATGAGATGTGGGATGAAAAGCGAGATCACCACTGGTGCCATACCATTCCTAATGCTATGATCGTGGCGCTAGGTCTACTCTTTGGCGAAGGTGACTTCGGAAAGAGCATTTGCAGAGCGGTTCAGCCCTGCTTTGATACAGATTGCAATGGCGCAACGGTTGGCTCTATCTTTGGAGCGGCTCACGGTCACGCTAACTTACCCACAAAATGGATTAGCCCCCTCAAGGACATGTTGCACACCGGTGTGGCTGGATACGAGGATGTCACATTCACCGACATGGCGCAATTAACCCTGGAACTCTATAAACGGGACCAGTAAGCCTACTTCTTGATCAGCCAAACTTCGGTCAATCTCGACTGCTGCCTCCAGTTCACACCGGGTTCAAAGGGCGTATCAAATGTCAAGGTGATTCGCCCTTCCTGAAAAAGTTCGTGAGGGATTTCGAACTCTTTGATCTCCCCTACCTGCCGACCATCAATGGTTGGCTTAACGCGAGTTCCGTTTACCCTCAAGAGGCAATCTCCGTATCCGGTAATCCGGACTTTGTAATCAGAATTCTTGTCAACATCCGTATACACCAGCGCTTTTGGCCATGTTTCGTAGCTAAACCAGGTTTGTCTAACTCGTGCCAGCGGATTATTGCCGGTCCAAAACATCATTCCGGTTGGCACGGAGTCGTCAAAATCAAGAAGCGGACCGTCCAACTTCTCGTTCCGAATCTCGTGTGGCGATTTACCGACGTGCCCTATGGCATCATAGTATGAACCCTTGCCGGGATGCTCCCACGTTGCAATCCTGTGCAGGTATGCATCTTTCTCGCGCTCAGTTGGTAGCTTAAATGCTTTGCCGATTTCATCTTCAATCCAATATTTGTTGTTCAGTGGATAGTCAATGAAATCGAGAATTGCTCCCCTCTCTGATCCGCTTGCCCGGTATTTCCCAACAGATGTTTGTAAACCAATTGACCGGTAGAGCGCTTCGCACAGCTGCGTAATTTTGATTTTCAATGGTTTTAAGGCATTGTAAGACCGCGTCGAATTCAGAGCTTCAATTGCGTTGTACTCTTTTAGGTGATTAGGAATGTCCGACCGCAATAACTCACCATTCGCCTGTTTCTCAAGACTGGTTTCAATGTCCAATCTCTTCTGAACGAACAAATCATATGCCGACCTAAGCATACAGAGCTGCCAGCGCCAATTGGTCTGGGAGAGTTGATTATTTTGATCCATCCCACTCCAGAACGAACGGGTTGTTACAATGCCCCCATTGGTCGCCGCTGGACCCTCCCAGTTACGTTCCAGTGCTGACAGCCCAGACGAAGCGGCGGCGTACTTCTCCCCGAAGAAAAATCGACAATATTCCTGAAGTATATTTGAGATGTCAGCATCTCGATCCCACGCCAGCGCACTCCATACAATCTTGTTGACGTCATCATGAATACCGTCGGAATACGAAATGAAACCATCGGTAAAAATGGCTGTATCGTGAATGATTCTCTGAAAGAATACCGGTCGCGGGTTAACACTCTCTCGCCCCAGAGTCATTGCGAATGCAGGGTCCCACCACGGAATACCAAATTGCGATCGTGTATTGTGCGTAATGTCAGGATAGTCGCGGAGTTTGTACTGCTTGGGCAGCCTGGCTCGAATAACGTTCAACGGAGGGCTGGATGGACCCGCCACTAATCCTCCCAGCCACGATGGTTTCTCCGTTTCAATCCAATGGTAAACAACTTCCTGTTCTTCTTTCTTGTACCCCTGCATCGAAACCCAGACCCTGGCCTTTGGATGCGTGGAAAGAAGTAGTTTTGATAGATCATTCAGATACGGGATTACAAGGTTGGCAGGGTTATCACCGGGGTCGCCGCCGGGCACAAATACACCGGTGAGTTCAGGACACTGGCGAAACAGTTCTTCGTGTTTACGCAATGCTTCCTTACGGAACGCTTCGTTTTTGAGATCGAAGTCGGCAGGAGTCCATATCCAGTAATCCTGTCCGTACTTCTGACATATTCGGCTGAGATCGACATTCATCTTCGCCCGTGGATAAGGATTTACCGTAGGTCGAGTGTCTTGAAACGGTATTCCTTCTACACTATTGCAACCAAATATCGCGAGTTCCCGAATATATTGGTCAAATTGCGCTGGCGTCCATGCGTCGTAGCTGTTTGCAGTAGCTCGATACCCAAGTTGATGCCCACGAATTGGCACCTGCGGGCTTGAATGAAGCCCACTTACAACATTAAGTTCAATATTTAGTTCGTGTATGTGAGCCTTGCGCAATATCCATCCTACGCCATAGAATACTCCCCTTGGGTCGGAACCGATGATCCACAAAATCGGACGAGTGGCAATCCGATTATCAACCTGGATGGCAAAGGATTCTGCACGTCCAATCACATCGACATGTGGAGATGTGACCCCATCAATTACCGATGTGCCGGGCGCTACGATGATTATTGACCACCCTGATTTCGTCCACCTGTGACCAGTTTTCAACTTGATAAGTGAGCGTTTGCCAATCTCCTCACGAAGAACTTGGGCCGCCGTTTGGACCAGTACGTGAGCATTCTGATCTGTAACAATAGTGGCTGTGGAGAATTTGATGTTGTCATCGCAAAATGCGCGATCGGCAAATGCAACCAAGGCTAAGACAACAAATATTGAAAGGCGAAAAGCATTTCGTTTAAGCAAGGATCCGTACTCCACATCGAGATTAAGGTATTCATCTGAATTCGACAAGATGTGTTAGACTCCTGCAATCGACCTTTGACATTCAATCGTCCATTTTGATGATTTGCCGTAACAAGGGAGTTACCATGTTCGGATGCCTATTTCTAGCGGCAAACCTTTTGCTGAAAACACCGCAGACGTCTTCGACACGAATCCCTACGCTAACGCGTCTCACAACTGAACATCTTAAACTGGTACACGAAGACGTTATACGAATTCAGAAGACGCGCACAGACATTAAATCGACGGTTCCTTTTATGGATTTGAGATGCATCCTACATGCGCATTCGTTTCTCTCACACGACAGTCGAGGCACGATTGCAAAAATTGCAGCCGCGGCAAAGGCAAACTCCATAGACGCCGTTCTTCTCTCAAACCATCCCAAAAAAGACGAGGATGTTGTCAAGGTCGGACAAACAGACCCGGTGGACGGAGTACTGTTTGTTTCGGGATCAGAAACAAATGGATTCCTGGCATATCCCGGCAAACAGTTTCTACCGTCGACAAGCGTGGGTGACCAAACGTTCGTCGACTCCGTTCGCGCAACCGGTGGGATGATCTTCGTTGCCCATCCAGAAGAACACATGGATTGGAGTCTTCAAAAACTGACAGGGATGGAGATATATAACACTCATGCTGATGTAAAAGACGAGACAGAAATGATCGCTGCGCTCAAGCCCAAAGGTGCAGCGAGCTTCCCAAAACTTCTTGCCTTGCTGAATACGTTCAGCAGATATCCCCAGGAGTCATTTGCGACAATATTTGACGAACCCCGAGCAAACTTTGATAGCTACGACCAGATGGCAAAATCAGGTCCTTTTGCGGTAATAGCGGGCAACGATTCCCATCAAAATACGGGTTTTGTCATTACTGGTGCCGCAGACGGAAAATTTGTCATTGACAGCCCGATTGGCCAGCGATTTGGAGAAGTTGATACCGTCAAGACTCCGACTGCAAAGTTTCTGTACGGTGAACCTGTGCCCGGCAAAATCGCAAAACGCTGGATCCTTGATAGTTATCCAGTCAGCGTGCATTATGTCAGTACGCACGTACTTGCTACTGAACGTACCACAGCAGCCATTCAGAAAGCCCTTGAAGAAGGTCGAACGTACGTTGCATTCGATTGGATTTGTGATCCGAAAGGATTCTCGTTCACGGCATCGACGTCTGGAAAGTACACCGGGACAATAAGTTATGCCGTAAGCACAAAATCGAATATCGAATTAAACGTACACTCACCGCTAGTTGGTCACATCCGATTGATGAAGGATGGTTCGGAGGTAGCATCGGGAGATTCGTCCGACCTAACCTTTAGACCAAAATCTCATGGTCTATACCGAGTGGAAATCACGGTGAAAGTTGGGAGCGAATATCGGGGGCGGATTTATACTGGCGGAATTCGTGTAACAGATTGACCAACTTTGTCCACTAAATAAATTGCTCATGCGATACAGGAATCCAGACGGGTCAGAGCTAATTTAACCTAATTAGAATTCAGAATCACGTTCAACCAGCAAACTCAACAGAGGAGATGCACATGTCCACTCGAAAATCCATGAATCGTCGAGACTTCTTGAAGACTTCCGTAGCCGCAAGCGCGGGTGTCTCCCTTTTCACTATCATCCCTGCAAGCGCAATGGGTCGTGGCGGTAAAATTGCACCAAGCAATCGGATTACGCTCGGATGTGTGGGTGTGGGTGGACAGGGTAATTCCAACCTCGATGCATTTTTGAACGAACAAGATTGTCAAGTAATCGCTGTGTGCGATGTTGATAAGAACCACCTGCGAGACACCAAAGGTAAAGTGGATCGACGATACAGAAACACCGATTGCTCCCCCTATGCCGATTTCCGGGAATTGATCGCTCGAAAAGACATTGACGCAATCTCCCTTTGTACACCGGACCACTGGCATGCCGTACCGGCCGTGCTCGCTGCAAGTTCCGGCAAGGACATCTTTGGTGAAAAGCCGATCTCCCACTGCCTTGCCGAAGGTAGAGCAATGTCAGATGCAGTATCCAAGCATAGCCGTATATGGCAGACCGGAAGCTGGCAGCGTTCCGTTGAGAACTTCCGAATGGGTTGTGAATTGGTTCGAAATGGTCGAATTGGAAAGATTGTCAAGGTTGAAGTTGGCCTGCCGACCGGAAGCCCTTGCGGACCCGTGGAATTCAAAGACGCTCCGCCAGAACTCGATTACAACTTCTGGGTGGGCCCGTCTCGAATGATGCCTTACTGCGATATGCGCACCCACTGGAATTGGCGATGGCAGCTCGATTTTGGTGGCGGACAGATGATGGACTGGATTGGTCACCACCTGGATATTGCTCACTGGGGCATGGATACGGATAATACTGGGCCTATTGAGATTGAAGGTCAGGGCAACTACCCTGACACCGGAATCTGGGATGCTGCCACGACCTACCACTTTATCTGCAAATATCGAAATGGCGTTGAACTTCATGTCGCCAACGGTGGAAATGCAGGTATTAGAGGTGGTACGAAATGGATCGGCGAGAACGGCAACTGGGTCTGGGTTGACCGCGGCGGATTTGATGCTAACCCGAAGAGCCTGTTAGCCGAGAAAATTGGTCCGGACGAACATCAACTATTCCGAAGCCCGGGACACCATCGAAACTTCCTCGACTGCGTAAAATCCCGACAGACAACGCTTGCGCCGGCCGAGACCGCGCATCGATCAGCTTCCGTGGGGCACCTCGGGCAAATCGCCATGCAGCTTGGCCGAAAGCTTCATTGGAATCCAGACAATGAGACGTTTGCAGGAGACCCTGCTGCTACTCGAATGTTGTCGACGCCAATGCGCTCACCGTGGCACGTCTAAGTTGAAGTCGACTAACCCAAATACGGAGAATAATTCACGGATGAATGTGTATACAAGAACGTCTATTGCGGCAGGGATAATCCTTGCCGCAATGGCGTCGTCCCTGTCTGCTAATGCTCAAGACCCTTTTCAAAGCCTGAAGAAATATGATCCTCAAGATCGAAAGTCGCTGATTGCCATTCGAAAGATGATTCAAGAAGCTGGCCTTGATCGAATGAAGCAGGCGACTTTGGAATCGGGTCTGATAGCAGTATTGGATGACGCCAACGGTAATCTGGCCGGAAAACAGGAGGCTGCAAAGTTCCTCTGGATTATCGGTTCAGGCAAGTCAGTGCCAGCGCTTTCCAGGATGCTTGGCAAACCTGAAACGAATGATATCGCCCGATACGCCCTTGAACACAATCCTGACCCATCCGCGGCTTCGGCCCTGCGGTCCGCTTTAAAGGCATCCTCTGGCACTGAACTGGTGGGAATTGTTAATTCTATCGGTGATCGTGCGGATGTCGGATCTGTAGATTCGCTGAAATCGTATACGGGAAACTCAGATTCTGTAGTATCAGATGCCGCTATTACCGCGTTGGGAAAGATTGGAACACCGTCGGCTATTAAAATTCTTAGCAATATAAAGCCGCCTACTCTGGTCACTGAAAATGCTATTCTTCGCGCTTTTGATAAGGCCACGGCAACGGCGACACCTGCCCTCTCAGAAAAAGACTTCATGATGCTTGTAGGCCCTAATAATCCTTACGCCATTCGAGCTGGCGCTCTTGCAGGACTTGCGTCCATCAAGTCACCACGAACGTCAAGCACTGCCTTGAATATCGCAAAGACCGCCTCGGAGCCTACTCTGCAGCGTACTGCTGGCCGAATTGCTGTATCCAGTGCGAGCCCGGCGGATGATCAAAGAGCTCTGGCAGCATGGCCTTCCATGCCGTCCTCAGTACAGATTGCCATGCTAAACGCATGGGCAGACAAAAAGGATGTATCCGCAGCGTCGGTTGCGATGACCGCCCTAAAAAGTGACGAGGCGGACGTGCGAGTCGCCGGTATTCGAAGCTCGATCAAACTCTGTGACGCGTCCGTTGTACCGAGCCTAATAGACATTGCATCCGGGGGTGACCAGGCTAATGTCGCTCGAGAAAATCTCGCAATGATGAGTGGTCCAAAGGTTGAGTCGATGTTAATTGAATCTGCCATGACCGGCAAACGGGAATCTCGAAACGCTGCCATCAACATCCTTGCTAACCGAACGACACAAGCCAGCACCAATGCGCTAATCACCATCGGTGGCTCAAATGATCCAGCTGTATCCCCGACTGCCCTTAAAGCATTGGGACGAACAGCAGGGATTGACCGAGAAGGGAAGCTCGTCGAGATTTTGACAGCGGCCAAAGATGATGGAATTCGAGATTCTGCACAAACTGCGGTCGTAGCGATAATACAGCGTAGCGGAGATACCAACCGTGGCGCCGATGTTCTGATTTCACAGTTTGCTAAAGCAAATGATGCCGGGAAATCATCATTGCTTGCGGCCCTTGCCGAACTTGGCGGGAGTCATGCACTGTCACTCTTTTCCGAATCCCTCGTTTCAGGGGATAGTACAGTAAAGTCGGCAGCGGCCTCGGCTCTATCCGATACCTGGCAAGATGGCTCTGCATTACCGTTACTTCTTGATCTCGCCAAAAATGGCAAATCAAAAGCAGAGCGCGTTCAGCCTCTTCGAGGCTACTTCCGCATAGTCGGCGCTGAAGACCGTGTAGGCGACGATCAAAGACTTACCCGCGTAAAGAACGGACTTGCCATCGCGGAGCGGCCTGAAGAGAAGAATCAAGCGCTCTCTATTCTTCGTCGAATTCGATCAAGCGGTTCTATCGCAGTTGCCGGTTCACTGGTGAGCGACCCGGATGTGGAGAATGAAGCCGCCAGTGCAGTTCTTGATCTTGCAACCGAGCGTCGACGAGGAAACACCACCATTCCCGCAGTCAAAGGGGACGCTGCCAATGCTGCTCTTGATCGCGTAATCAGAACGACAAAAGATAAGGCTATCAAGGATAAGGCCGAAGAAATTCGCCATCCATAAGACGGACAGCAAATAGTCGAAACGATTGGCCCATAATGGTGTCAATAGAATAGTCGCAGACCAACAAGTCAGGAAGGACTTACACGCAAATGACTCATCGAACAATCCGCCTGTCGGCTATATCGGCCGCCATGCTTTCCATGCTGGCAGCAGTGCCTGCATATACCATTGCGCAGGGCGGCGACACCATTCCGTTACCAGTAACCCTGCCGAAGGCTGCTTTCGCAGGGACGCCGTTGAACTCGCCCGTCAGCCCGAATGTGGAGAAGCCGCTCGGTCATCCGCGGCCGGTTCCGATGGTTCCCAAGGAAACGATCAATCTCGCGCTCCACAAAAAGGTGACGTCAAGCAAGGCGCCATTCGACGGTTCCCTGGATTTGGTCACGGACGGCGTCAAGGATGCCAAACCCGGAACGGCTGTCGAGATCAAGCCGAAGATTCAGTGGGTCCAGATCGACCTTGGCGCATCCTCAACCCTCTCCTACGTCCTCGTGTGGCACTTCCACGAGCAGGCCGTTGTATTTCACGGCGTGGTCGTACAGCTATCCGATGATCCGAACTTTGTTGAGGGTGTGAAAACCATCTATAACAACGATACCGAAAACGCCGTCGGTCTTGGCATTGGCAAGGATCGAGAGTATTTTGAAACGAGTGAAGGTCGACTGATGGACGCCAAGGGCCTCAAAGCTCGATACATTCGGCTATATAGTAATGGCAGTACCTACACAGATCCGCTGAACCGATACACTGAAGTGGAAGTCTACGGCCTACCTGCCAAATGATAGGTCGTAAACCCCTGTTGATCGCCGTCACAATTCTTGTGACGGCGATTGCTTTGTCTCTAAGATTACCAAAC
>JBDUAM010000330.1:0-9001 GCA_040004655.1 Chthonomonadales bacterium
ACGGCACCACTTTTCAGGCTCTCTATACCATGGATTGGGATGCGAAGTACGCCTACTGGTTCCGAATGGCGCCGGAAGAGTCGCATCTGGTAATCGACAGCTCGACCGGCAAGCTGCTGCGGGAACAGTCACTGATCAAGGATGTCGATTTCACGCAGTGGGATCCAACGAAGAAGGCGTACATCCATCATAAAAACGTGAATATCCGCAACGTGAAAGAGCTCAGCGAGCGGGTGAAACTCGGCCCCGGCGAGTCGCTGCACGTCTTCCCCAACTGGCACGCGAACCTAGTGGTGGGGGGCTATCACTACTTCTTCACAAGCACGGGCCATCGACGAAACGGATACGCACCGCCCGGGCAGAGCGGACCTTCGCACTGCATCGGACGAGTGAATGTGGAGACCGGCAAGGTGGAATATCTCGAAGTACCGGTGAGCGTGGTTCGCTTGCCCGGCAAGGCGGATGAGATGATTTATGGTCGCGCAGTCGACACCAAGACCAACGATTACAAAGGCCGAAACGTTGCTCCGGAAGATCGATCCCGTACCGACGGGTGGCAGATCCCTGCGTTCTTTGGAAGCCCCATCTGCGTTAACGGAAAGCTCTACATGACAACCATGTTGGGGATTACCTACGTGGTCGACGCCAACGCAAAAGTCTTTGATGAGAAGGCGCTGCTGGCAGTAAACGACCTCGGTCCGAGCGGGGAGACGTGGTCGCTGAACACCCCGAGCTTTGCGAACGGGATGCTGTTTCATCGAAATCTTAGGGAAGTTGTCTGCATTTCTCCACATTAGTTTTTGAATGGGAGAGTCGGGGAAACGGCAATGACGACTCTAATAAGCACTGAGGATGACCGGATGCACAAGCAGATCATTCGCTATCGTTCAGGATGGCAGTTTAGGATTGGTCAATCGAAAAGTCGTGTATCTTGTCGAAAGTTTCATTTAATTGGCGCCGACCCGGTCAGAATCAATAGTGGCAGGTCCAACCAAGTGGACCTGCCACGATCAATCTACTTTTTACGACGACGATATACCAGGCTGCCGACAGTTGCTATCCCAATCACAGCTCCTATCAATCCAGAGGCCTCCGGTACTTCCGCGTTTGTCACTGGTCCACCGCCCGGGGTTACTTCAGGGCTTTGTGTGATAAACTCACCACCATGGCCCTTGAAGAAATACTGTTCCGACCCATTGCTTCCAGCGTTGCTCTGAAGAGCAACAGAGTATGGGCCCGCGGAAAGGTTTAGTCCCGTAATATCAAAACTCAGTGGAGTGAAGGACTGCGTTACGGCACCCGGAAGAATTGTAGCGGAACCCAGAAGATTTCCACCAGGCGTATAAGCTCCACTTACGTGACCCGTGCCATTAAACTGGTCATATAACGAGAAAATAATCGGGTCAACTGTGCTAGGGCCCAATTTGATCTCAAAATTACCAATGATCTCGGAAACCGTAAATCCTGGATTCACGGAAAAGTCCCAAACTTGCGAATTGACATTGTCAATTTGTGTATTGGCTCCAGTCTGATCTGTGCTGAAAGTCACAATCTGCGCAGAAGCAGCATTGCTGGATAATGCGAGAACTGACAATGCTGCCAGAAATGAGGATGCCCAAACGAGAACGCTTGGTGACGAGCCTGTACGACTTCCCTTGTATTGCAAAGTACGTGACTTCAATTGATTTTTTCTCCTTGTGCTCAATGTATTAGATTTGTTAACTCTTGATCATTGCGATAACGCCGTTGAAACGTCGATTGTCAAAAATGCCCACCAAATGTAAATCTACTTTGGCGATGACATAATTGAAATCTGCATGGCAACATCTAAACTGACGATTGAAAGTTGGCAGGGATTGTCCATGACAAATCCGCGTTGTTCAAATGTCAGATATCATATCGTTGCGTTGCTGGACGTTGTACTCTCTCCAAAACTTAACTGAGATGAAAGTACTGATCTTGCGATCTACACAAGAAATTAGCAATCACGTCAGATATAGATCATTTCATGTTTGCTATACCGAAAGTATAAAGTTTCTCCATTAACGGTCCATTAGTGCAAAATGGTTAAACTCTGAGATTGTAAAACCGAAGATCGGGCCGGGTTGGATGCAAGAAATCACTCGTCAGATGGAACAGTTATCTGAATTTCCAAGAAAGGATCCAATTGCCGTAGACCAACAACTGGATTAATGAAAACAATTAGCAATCAAGCACCAGATACTCAGTCCACCTAAATAACCATTTGGATGCAATATCCGGCGTCGTGGAGAACGCGGATGGGTCTGAAACCCATCCCTCCAGTGTGATGTCGTTGGCCGGACACATGGGGTCCGCCGTAATGTGTCCATGGACGTTGTAATTGGGGTCGCCCATTCTCCCATTCCCCCATTCCCCCATTCAGGACCCTCCCACCCACCGGGTATACTGGTACCAGTAGGTTCAGGCATTATTCAGCAACGCGGCTGGCCATCGGACCCATCCACATCCCAATCGACATGCCGACCATTCAACGCTGAAGGCCAACCAAAGGAGAGTTTTTCGTGATCGTCCCAACCCGCGTACTATTTGAGCATGCCTACGGCAAATATGCCATAGGCGCCTACAACATCAACAATCTTGAGCAGGCCATGGGCCTCTTTCAGGGCTGCATGGATTCCCAGGCTCCATTCATCATTCAGATCAGCAAAGGCGCGCGCGCTTATACCGATAAACGAATGCTGGAAGCGATCATTCGCACCGCCGACGTGATTTTTCCGGAAGCCCTTTTCGCGGTCCATCTGGATCATGGCGATGAGGCGACTGCCCTCGAGTGCATCGAGAGCGGATTCTATAGCAGCGTCATGATTGACGCATCGCATGAGGATTTTGCAGAGAACGCGGCTATCACCAAACGCGTGGTCGATGCCGCGCACAAGCATGGCATCAGCGTAGAAGCAGAGCTGGGAATGCTCGGCGGCGTCGAAGAGCATGTCTCGGTCGACGAGAAGGATGCCTGCCTCACCGATCCCGAAGAAGCTCTGGAATTCGTGAAGCAGACCGGCTGCGACAGCCTCGCCTGCGCCATCGGAACCAGCCACGGAGCCTACAAATTCACGGGCGGACAGGGCCTGCACTTCCAGCGAATTGAAGAGATTCAGAAGCTGCTCCCCAACTTCCCGCTCGTCATGCACGGCTCCTCGTCGGTTCCGCAGGATGAAGTCGCACGCATTAACGCAGCCGGTGGACAGCTCAAAGAGGGTGCCAAGGGCGTCGATCCGGAGCAGTATCTGCCAGCCGCCAAGCTCGGCGTATGCAAGGTGAATATCGATACCGACGGTCGACTTGTCTGGTGCCGCGTTCATCGCGAATTCTTCCGGGACAAGCCCGCTGAGTTCGACCTGCGACCACCCGGCAAGATCTTCATGGCGGAGTACGCAAAGTTCATCGCCAGCCGAAACGTCTACCTCGGCTCCGCCGGCAACCTCGCCGGGGCGACCGCCCATGCACTGGCCTCAAAGAAATAACGTTCTGCCACTCACATCAAACGCCCTCGAGCATATGCCGGGGGCGTTTTTTGGTCTTGCAATTGTGAAATGGGAATTGGAGATTGTCTCCCATGTCGGAATCTGAACAAACCGTTGGCCTATGGGACAGGGATTGCGGACTCTGCGCGAACGCCATGCGCTGGTCGATTACTCGTGACCGGGCCGGGGCGATTCGGTGGGAGGCGTTTCAGGTCTCCGAGGATCCACGCATTACGCCGGAACTAAGAACGGCGTGCCAGCGAAGTCTGCACGTGATCATGCCGGATGGTCAAATTCTGGCCGCGGGCAAGGCGGCGCTCTATGTGCTCTCGGTATCCGGGCAGCCAACCGTCGCGGCATTGCTTGGGCTGCGAATCTTCTCGCCAATCATCGAGATCGGGTATCGGCTGATCGCCAAGAACCGCCTGCTCTTCTCCCGAATCTTCTTCCCGCGCTCAAAGGCCGAGGCGTGCGAGGTCCCGCGCAAGCCATGATCGACCGAATTGCGCCCACCATCCGTCCAAACGAGCGACCGGTGATGTACCAGAACTGGTCCAAACTTCTCTTCATCCACTGGGTTATTCCGGTGGAAGTGCTGCGTCCACTGATCCCGCCGTCGCTGGAGATCGACACATTTGATGGGCAGGCTTACATCGGACTAGTGCCATTTACCATGACGGGTATCCGGCCCAAGGGGCTACCCTCATTTCCCCCAATAAGCGACTTTCACGAGGTAAATGTCCGCACGTACGTGCACTATCAAGGGCAAAATCCGGGGGTCTGGTTCTTCAGTCTGGATGCAGCGAACCTACTGGCCGTGAAGATCGCGCGAGGCTGGTTCCATTTGCCTTACAATCACGCTAAGATGAGCTTGTCGCAGTCTGGAAATGAGATCGACTACCGTTCAGAACGCCTCCCAGATCGACGCGCGAACTGCAAAATCAAGTATCGGATCGAGGCTACTCCTGCGCCTGCAAAACCAGATACACTCGACCATTTCCTGGTCGAGCGATACATTCTCTACACAGAGAATCGGGGTCGACTGGTATCGGGACAGGTGAATCACACGGCTTATCCTGCGCAGGGCGCGACGTTGTTGGAGTTCGAGGAGTCGTTGATTGCGGCAAACGGGATTGCTCGGCCAGATGCTCCGCCGGAGACGGTGCACTATGCCGAAGGCGTGAAGGTGGAGATTTTCGGGCTGAAAGATGTTGCGGCTGCGCGGTAGCCTACTTCACGCAGCGGAACCCGTAGACGGCATGGTAGTAGAGCTGCGGACCGGTGGATAAGTGGGTCTCGCGGAACCGGGGCGGCGCCTCATCTCCAACTTCGCGGCGAAACCGCAAAGGCATATTCGACCACATTTCGAGTCCGGGGTCCGGACCGACAAAGTTGGTCAATTTCTTCGCTATCCCCGCCGTCGCGGTGATATCAATGGGCTGTTGCATCTTCAGCTTGAAACCGCTCAATGGCGCCATCAATCCTACCTGCTCATCAATGCTCGCTAGCGCCAGCAGCTCTTTGTCGTCCGGACCCAACACCGTTCGGCGGTAGAGCCGGGAGATCGGAGTTACTCGAACAGCGTCCTCCGGCCGGAAAAACAGACGGGACATTCCCCACCCAAATAGCTGGTTCTTATCTTCCTTCGGCGCGCCGAATTCGAATGCACCAGAGATCAACATGGTTGTTCCCGGTTGAAGTCCCTGTGGATACGGCACCACCATCGCGCCGCCGTTTAGCAGCACATCCTGCACGCCAAATACGCTGGTGTCATATCCCCGCGACCCTACCGGCAGGATTAATCCCGGGTCCTTCCACCCCGATGCAACCGACTGGGTCACCTCTTCCACCGTCCGCTTGCTCCATGCGGCAGCCCCTTGCGCGGATGGCAAAAGCGCAATCCAGGGGAGAATGGTCAGGTCCATCCCCACAAAACCCTGCTGTGTCTGCGGTAACTGCTTGTCGTAGAAATCTTTGTGCGCCAGTTGGATCCGGTACCACGCTTCCTGCCGATCACGCAGGTAGTTCGTAATCCACTCCGGCATCTCCAGATCGCCCTTGGGGCCGAGCGCCGCGAGGCAATACTCGGCGGGAGTCGGCAGTCGCTTGCCATGCACCCGAGCATATACCATCGCGCCCGGCATTGGCACTCCCAGGACAGGCAGATTCTCGATCTCTGCAGGGAAGGGGTCGCCGGATTTGCTCCAGGTCGACGGGTAGAAGCGGCTCTGAAATGACAATCGGCGTCGATCATCCTGCGACTGGCTGAGCCAGAACTCCAGGTAATCATGGTTGGTCACCTGGTGCTTATCGATATCGAACGGAGCCACGCACGCCTGTGGCACGCCCAGCATGTCGGGCTGCCGCGCGAGCACTGCCAGAGGCAAATGTACGGTTCCGCCGGGTACATGAACCATGCCCGCGTTCGCGCCCTCCACCTGCTCTGGAGTCGGTGATTTTGGAGCGGGAACAACACAGTTTGTCACCCGGTCCAGCGATTCAAACGAAATGAATCCGGTTGCCTTCGCGATGACCCCCTTGCCGGGGATGATGCCGAGAGCCATGCCGTCCGTACTGCCCACTATCGATCCGCCCTGCACGTTCTCCGCAGGCTTCTCGAAAGGGACATATCCATCCCGCTTATCGTTGGGGTCGGGCTCACCGATGGAATTGGAAAATCCGGCAACTTGTTCGTAGCCATGCGTAGCATCGGAATAGTTGGCTGTATAGACGTTGATTGGCGAACCGGTTACAAAACGATTAGGTAGGAGCGTCAGCGCGGCGGGCGAGTGGAAATTCTTGATCCGAACAATAAAGTAGTCCACATTACGGGACGTGTATTTGGTGACGAGCGCGGACTTCTTTTCGGCGTTCTGTGCGCCCGGATGAATGATAACGGAGACGCTAACCTTACCGACCTCTTCAGATCGGCCGGCCACGGTGATGTTATCTTCAAATAGCGAGACCGGGGCGAGAACAAAACCGTCACAGCGGAGCATGAGCCCGTTGCCATGACGCGTGATGCTCGCCGACCCATCTGAGCTGAAGCAGGTAACGTCGAGACCTACGACCGCCTGCGGAACAGATGTCGTATGCGGCCCGCCGTCCTGCGCCTGCGCCAGACCCGAGATCAGCAAGGCTGCGGGAGCCAGAAATTTTGTCAGTATTTTTCTCATCATCGTATCCACCAATTCGACCCTTTGTATCTCATGTCCTTTGGACGATTCAAACTTCTGCAACGTTGCAAATTGCCACCGGTGTTCCGTTTCCGCCCCTGTAAATATAGTAGACATAAGTATACTTAAACTTCTTGACATGGCAGGCTGCCTGTGATAGAATTTTATTTCGGTATACAAATGTTTACGTAAAAGGAGTCGGCGATGGCGATATTTGTAATGATGACACGAGAACAGTTGGGACTGGAAGCCGATGCGGATGAAATGTTGAGAAACACGGATGTCGAGCGCGATTACCCATTCACTACCGAGAATAACCTCTCCCGACGCGGGCTCATTCAGGTCCCGTTAGAGGCCATTGCTGAATGGGCCACCGCCCCCACTCAGAGCTATTGTGACGAGTTGAAGTTCCTCATCTCTATCAGTGCGCTGCCCCAACAGGTTCGTGGCTGCATGCGCCTCTGGTCCGAAGGGTATTCCCAGTGTGAGATCGCGCTAATGACGCGGGTATCACAGCAGTGCGTCTCCAAACGATTACGAGAAGGATTGAGAGTCTGCTACGACTCCTCGCCCGTCACCTTCCGTCGATTCAGTCAGCACACGATCTACCGTCCGCCGCAAAAACCTAATTCCACCACCAAGTATTCCAGATGCCTGCGTTGCGGGGATAAGTACTCGGTTGGTGCGGGAGCAGGGCGGTATTGCTCCACCGAGTGTCGGCAGGAGTCAATTCGCCGAAATCGGCGGTCTCGGGGAATGTATTAACGGACGAATGGGAGAATGGGTGAGTCGGAGAATGGGAGATGTTGAATACTACTCCCGTTAGTTGTTTTCACGTTGGGGCGGACCTGCGTGTCCGTCCCGGTTTACCACAGGGTTGTAATCGTGAACAAGGGCGGCGTCGGGACGGTATGAGCGAAAGATTTTTCGCCCTAACGTCACTGCCATGGCAAATGTCAAAGGCTAAAAGCAGATCCATCGCTATCGCTCAGGATGACAGGTTGGGAGTTTGAGGATAAAGCTGGCATCGGCGGGTAGGAGCGAAAGTTTTTCGTCCTGTTCGACTACCAAAATTGTACGTTCTTTGATCCTTATTCCGGGGTTCGATGCAAGTCATCGTGAGACTTTCACATCTAGCAGGGAATCGTCCGGAGAGAGACTAATCTGAACACATCCTCCTGACTCAAAAGGAACTGCCAATGACTGGTTACAAAGGCTTGCCCATTGCCCTCTGTGGAACGCTCGCACTGATCTGCCTTGCGCGTTACGACACATCCAAAGCGGCTTCACCGCAGCAGGTGCAGACTCCCTCAGATTGGGCCAGTTACGGCGGCGGTCCGGATGGGATCCGGTATTCCAGCCTGAACCAGATCAATCGATCGAATGTCGACCAACTCCAGGTGGCATGGACCTTTGATTCCGGAGAAGGTCCCGGCGGCACTCAATGCCAGCCGTTGGTCGTCGACGGGGTCTTCTACGCCGAATCGCCTACGCACAAAGTGGTCGCGCTGGATGCCGCCACCGGCAAACAGAAGTGGAGTTTCGATTCGGGCATCATTGGCAGGGGAGCGAATCGTGGGGTCGTCTACTGGGCGGACGGGACGAATCGACGCATATTCGCCGCAGTCACGCACTTTGTCTTTGCACTGGACGCAGCCACCGGTAAGCAGATCACTGACTTCGGGGTGAGTGGCCGGATCGATCTGCACGAAGACGTGGGACGCGATCCCGCCAAACAATCCGTCATTCTGACAACTCCCGGGGTCATCTACAAGGACCTGTTGATCATGGGCGGCCGAGTATCTGAGAGCCTGCCCTGTACGCCGGGCGACATCCGCGCCTACGACGTGCGGACCGGCAAAATGCGCTGGACTTTCCACACCATTCCACATCCCGGTGAGTTCGGGTACAAGACATGGCCCAAACTTGCGTGGAAGGTTTCTGGCTCCGCTAATAACTGGGCGGGCATGACAGTCGACAGCGCCCGCGGAATCGTCTTCGCCCCCACAGGCTCGGCCGCAAGCGATTTCTATGGTTCCGATCGCGTGGGCGATGACCTTTTCGCCAATTCAATGCTCGCTCTGGACGCAAATACAGGTAAACGTATCTGGCATTTCCAGGCAGTGAAGCACGACATCTGGGATCGCGATTTCCCGGCTCCTCCTGCGCTCGTCCGCGTTAAAAGGGGCAGTAAATGGGTAGACGCCGTCGCGCAGACCACCAAGTCCGGGCATGTGTATGTCTTTGAGCGCAAGAACGGAAAACTGCTCTTCCCCGTCAAGTACAGCAAGGTCCCACCGAGCGATGTGCCCGGCGAAG
>JBDUAM010000016.1:0-2681 GCA_040004655.1 Chthonomonadales bacterium
CCAGGCCGTATTGCTGCAGCGCGATTACTGGCATCTTGCCGAGGATTAATTCCGAGCTGTTTTGCAGCTGTCCAGTTTGGTGAATAATGAATCTCGTAAGCATTAACACCACCAACCTGAATCGGCTTTCCACTAAGGTCAATTGCAGCAGATGTATCATAGCTGTCGAACGCATAAAAGGGTACTGCCTTGTTTGAGTACGGCGCAGGCAATTGCGGGAAAAGAAATGGGCCCACACCAAAGGTTGGTGAACTTCCGCCTAAAACGCCTGACCATGGGCTTGAAATCGGCATGTACGCATTGATTGCTTTCGTCTTGATCCGATCTAGCGAATCAGGGCAGTGGAATTTTTCCACATCTTTAATGTAGTTCGGGTAAAGGAAGGATCGTTTCACCCTGGACATATCGACGGCATTGTTCAGGTTGACCGCAGGAAGTCTGGTAGCATCTTCCGCAGGACCAAATAGCATCGGAGCCCAGCGTCCGCTATAATCCTGAGCGTACGTGCTCGAAGCTTGCCAGAGATAATGGAGGTTGGACATGCATGTAGCCGAACGAGCAGATTCCCGCGCACGGTTAAATGTGGGGAAGATAATAGCTGCAAGAATTGCGATAATCGCAATAACTACAAGCAACTCAATTAATGTAAAACCTCGGCGCGCGCGCTGGGGCATGAACCAACTCCTTTCGCCTACCCTCGACAGAAGAACGGGTACCTGAACTGTAACGTATCTTAATTCGAGTGAGACGCGTCCATTTCCTTCAGAATCGCCTATTTCGTTCTGTTGAAGGCGATTATTCCCTTGTTTGACATTCACAGCAAACAACTTGTTCCTTCTGGATGTAAATCCTTTTGGAACTCTCCTCAGGCATGTCATAATATACTCGATCCAGTCTCGAAGCTGAGAGAAGGCAATTCTCCACAGAGGTTTTACGTAATGGCCGCCACCGCGAATCACACATCAGCTGCAGGACTTCCTGACGCCATTCTTTTGCACGCCCGAAATAGACAGATTGCGGCGGTACACACTATCAGCAGTCTTCTCTCCTCCACCCTCGACCTTGATGAGCGACTGCGGGACATTCTCAAAGTCTCTATGCAGGCAGTCGATGCTCTGGCCGGAACCATATATCTGCATCGCCCTGAGGATTCCAAACTCGTCTTCCAGTATGTTGTCGGTCCAAAAGCTGACGAATTGATGGGATTGGCCATTGCGGATGATACCGGAGTGGTTGGATCAGTATTTAAGACCGGCGTGGGCAAGTACACCAACCATCCTAAGGAGCACCCCACCCATCGGGCGGATCTGGGTGAGAGCGTTGGATTCGTCACCGAGAGCATCCTCACCGTTCCGTTGAAGTTTCTGGACGGACAGCCTGTTGGCGTGATGCAAATGCTGAACAAACATCACGGGCAATTTGACCACGTTGACCTTGAAGTTCTGGAAATCATCGGATCCATCGCTGCTACTGCTATTCAAAACGCACGACTTGCCCGCGAAGCGCAGATTGCCGCTGTGGCACACGCAGTCGGTGACTTAAGCCATGATATCAAAAACAAGGTCACTCCGATCTCAATGGCCGTATATACTCTGAGGCCGACCGTACAAACTACCCTTTCTGACCTCGACTCGATCTCCCGGGATTTGTCTGATGTCGAAAAAGCGCGAATAGTTGAGGCAACAAAGTACCTTCGAGAAGACTGTGATGAAAACTTTGACATTATTATGGATCAGGTTCAGGAGATACAGGATTACACGAAGCTCATTGCAGATGCCCTGAAAGGTAGTGTTAGCGAGCCTTCTATAGACCCGAATAACCTGGGCGCGATTGTCGCTCGGCAGCTAACTTCTCTTGAGCCTGTAACGAAGAAGAGTGGGATCACGCTCAATCGAGAAATTCCGGAACTTCCGATATGTCGATTTGATCGCTTTCTCATCGAGCGAGCAGTATTTAATCTCGTAAACAACGCCATTCCTGAGACGCCTTCTGGCGGATCCATCACGACTAAACTGGAAATCGTAACCGACGGTAAATTTCCCGATGGTGGTTACGTCCTCATTGAGGTCTCAGACACAGGGCGAGGAATGCCACCGCACGTGATGAATCGAATACTTCATGGGGACGCCAAAAGCACCAAGCCGGGCGGAACCGGTCTCGGGACAAGAATTGTCTACAATGCTGTGTTAGCGCACAAGGGGTTATTTGAGGGCGAGAGCGCCGAAGGCGCAGGTACTACTTTCAAGATCAAAATTCCGTACTTACCGGAATAGTATCAACGATTGCTCAGGACCTTTCGTAGCTGTTCTATGTCGCGAACAGTAATCCGGAATGCGTTGTCCACAGAGATCAGTTTCTGGGTTCGCAAACTCAAGAACACCTGATTCACTCTCTCCCGTGAACAACCAACCAGCCCGGCAATTTCAGACTGGGTGAGCCTCAAAGGAATTACAATCCCGAGTTCATTCTTCTGCCCATACTGGTCTGCAAAAACAATTAACTGACGAGCTACCTTACCCAAAACATCCAGCGTCCCCAGCGCCATAATCTGTTCAGTCGATAAACGCACGCGTCGAGTCAATACTCGTAATAGGTTTTGAGAAATCTGTGGATAGTTTTCCATCAACTGGCGGAACGAGTCGCGGTCAATCCACGCAAGTACAGATTTCTCCTGCGTCATT